>DAIMMR010000465.1:0-2982 GCA_036720575.1 Clostridium sp. | reverse complement strand
GTCAAACATCATATATAAACAGAGGAAAACCTCTTGCTTATCTCTATACCATAGCAAAAAATCTGTGCATTGATTTTTACAAAAAAAATAAAGAGCAAGATCTTGACGAGGAAATATTAGGTAATGATGCTATTTCTGTATTTGAAATACATTTTACTATAAGAGAGGCAGTATCAACATTGCCAAATGATTTACAAGAATTGCTTTTGCTTCGATTTGCAAACGAACTTGGCATTGGCGAAATTGCAAATATTATGGGTATTTCCAGGTTTTCAGTTCATCGTAAGTTAAATAAAGCATTTGACAAATTAAAAGCTATTTTGAGAAAGGAGGATTTCTCGTGAGTAATAATTTAAAAAGGGAATTAAAATCAGCTTTTGAAGCTCCAATACCTACAAGAAAAAGCAGTTTTTTAAGCCAATTTAATTATCCTAGAGCTAGTCGATTTGATTTTTTTAAAAGACAGGTAGGATACATTAGGAAACGTGTTTGGATTTTGTCTGGATTCTTATTTATAGGTACACTTTTAGGGCTATATTGTTATAAGGTATCTACTTCTTTTGTCTGGATGGTATCGTCTGTTTTGCCTTTTATTTCTCTGGTAAGTATGAATGAAATTGTAAGAAGTACCACCTATAATATGGATGAACTTGAAATGAGTTGTAAGCACAACTTTTTAGAGATAAGCCTTATTCGCATAGGACTATTAGGCATAGGTAATGTTTTAGTTTTAATTGGAATTCTATTTTTATTTGTAGGGAAAACCGACTTTGGATTTTTCAGATTGGGACTATATTTGACAACACCATATTTACTAAATTGCTACGGTTCCTTATTTGCGATCAATCGTTTAAAAAGCAGAGAAATAACTTATGTTTGTGGTAGTGTTACAGCTTTTGTTAGCACCCTAAATGCTTTATTTACAATGCAAATAAATATTATTTATACAGAAAGATATTGGGTATTCTGGATTGCAACATTTATTGCCTTAGCTGTACTAAGTGCTATAGAGGCTGTAAAACTAATTAAGAAAACGGGGGAATTACAATGGAGCTTATAATTGACCGATTAACAAAGCAATATAAGAACAAGATCGCCGTTGATCGAATTTCATTAACTTTAAACAATGGTGTTTATGGATTATTAGGAGCAAATGGCTCTGGGAAGACAACACTGATGCGAATGATTTGTGGAGTTTTAAAACCCACAAGTGGGGAAGTAAAATTTAATGGCATTGATGTGAGTGAAGAAGAATACAGAGATTCTTTAGGTTATTTACCACAGGATTTTGGATATTATCCAGAGTTTACAGCCTATGATTTTATGCTCTATATGGGAAGCTTAAAGGGGCTTACAAAGCAACAAGCAAGGGAAAAGGCAAATGAACTTTTAGAACTTGTGGCACTCTCTGATGTTGCAAAAAAGAAAATTAAAGCATATTCAGGTGGTATGAAACAACGTTTAGGTATTGCACAAGCAATACTAAATAACCCAAAAATCTTGATTTTAGATGAACCAACGGCTGGTTTAGATCCTAAAGAGCGTGTTCGTTTTCGTAATTTAATTTCCAGATTAGGTAAAGACAAAATTGTCTTACTTTCTACTCATATTGTGTCAGATGTTGAGTATATTGCTTCTGAAATTCTCTTGATGAAAGATGGACAAATTATACATCAGGGGAGCCTTGAAGAAATTATTACTGCAATAAAAGGAAAGGTGTTTGAATGTTCGGTAGACAATCAAGTTGCTGCTAATCTAATTGCTGAGTATCCGATTATAAATGTACGAGAAGAATTAGGTAAAACATTTTTGCGTTTAGTAGCTGAAACCCCCCCATGTGAAACGGCGGTAGTTGTACCAGCAGTATTGGAAGATTTGTACTTGTATTATTTTAATGAGGGGGTAAATAAAAATGAATAGTTTCTGGGGATTAGTTAGGTTTGAATACAGAAAAATTTTACGAAAACGAAGTAATATAATTACTTTGCTAATTGCTATTTTTTTAACAACCTTTAGTTGCATTGGTCCATTAATGGGGAATTACTATATAAAAGGAGAGGCGTTTGAAAGCAATTATGATGGTATGAAAAAAGACAGGGAATACATAAGAAGTATGTCGGACGAAGAAATAAGTAGCGAAATGCTTTCAGAAACGATAGAAGCTTATTCCCACATTCCACCTACTGATGGTAAGTATACAGATACTCAAGAATATCAGCAGTATGCTCGCCCATATAGTGAAATTTACTATATGATTATGAAAGCATATAATTTAAATGATTGGGAAGAAATAGAATTACTAACCGAAGATGAGGTCAACAGTTTCTACACCATGCGTCAAAATAGGGTCGAAAGAAACATAGAAGATACAACAATGAGTTCTGTAGAAAAGGCAAATTCTTTGAATATCAGCAAACAGGTTAAAATACCGTTTGACTATTCCTACACAGGTGGATATCAAAGGTTTTTTTCGCAAATGTACACAACAGCCATTTTAATCTGTTTTATTATTTCTATTTGTATTGCCCCATTATTTGCAGGTGAATATACTGAAAGAATGGATAGCCTTATTTTGTCATCCAGATATGGTAAAAATAAAGTTATATATGCAAAATTATTTACAGGCATATCATTTTCTATATTGGTGAGTATTATGCTTACATTGGTGTCTTTAGTTACTGTGATGGCATTTTACGGCTGGGAAGGTGGAAATTCTCCAATTCAACTTTTTTTACCACTATCAATACATCCATTAACAATGAGAGAGGTTGCATTGTTGTACTTTGTTTTAATTTTATTTGGAAATATATTGTCAGCAACTTTGGCAATGTTGTTATCCTCAAAACTAAAATCACCATTTATTGTTATTGTAATTATGACAGTGGTTACGATTTTACCTATGTTTATTAGTAGATCAGAAGACATACTATGGATATATCATTTATTCAATCTTATTCCTGTAAATATGTTTTATCTTACTAA
>DAIMMR010000464.1:0-2991 GCA_036720575.1 Clostridium sp. | reverse complement strand
TTCATCTAAACTTAGTGGGAGAAGCAAACTCCCACTAAGTAAGATTCATTGATATTTTCAGGAACATTTTCTCAAGGACTAATAGAAGAACTTGGAATAGCTCTAAAACAGAGAATGCAGCTTCAGCAAGCTAAAAAGAGGAAGATTAGTTCGGCTTTTTTCACTTTTGTTGAACAAACACAAAATATTAAACAATATGAGGTATCAAAAGAAAATACAGAAGATTTTTTGGATATAGTTGGATCTGGTGTAATAGCTATTTCAAAAACTGATTCAGGATATTGTGTAAATTCAGGTAATACTATATTAAACAGAGATATTTCAAGTTTGAAAGAAAAGCTAGATAAAATAATATCTATGAATGTTTAATTATTTTTTCAAATAGCAAAAAGGAAAATGTAGAAAAAGCTATAGAAAGAATTAATTTTGACATAAATTTAGAAAATGAAAAGAAGCTGAAGCCTTATTCTGTTTCCTTTAGTTATGGAATATTTCAAGTTGATTACGGTAATAGTTTAAGTATTGATGAGATTATTCAAAGGGCAGATGCAAAAATGTATGAAAACAATCAAAAATATAAGAAATTAGGTTAAGCTTAAAATATAGGGCTTATAGCATGAAAGTTAACTTATACAAATCATGTAATGACAAATTCCATCACGTTAAAAACTTTAATAAGTCTAAAGATCGGCATTTTGAAAATCTAAGAACCTTAGCTAAACTCATACTTCAAACATATCTAATTTCAATTGGAAACCGTATGGGTATACTAACTTAAAAATCATCATTAATTGTGAATTATGCATCGTGAATTGTAAATTAGTTACTTAGACTTATCAAAATATTTAACGAGCTGAAGGTTGTAAAAATATCTGTAGTATAAGTTGATTTTTTGATTAGAAACTCTATAGGTTATTTATAAATGAGGAATATTCAGCATGCAATTTTAATTTATCCTCTGCACTAGCAAAAGAAAAGTTTATTCCATTTTCCGTAACTTTTTTAATATCCTCAAGATCAAAATTTTGATATTTTACAAGATATTCAAGCTCCTTAGTTATAGTAGTATTTGATACAGTTGTATTATCTGTATTTACTGTTACAGCAAGTCCATAGTCTAAATATTTTTTTATAGGATGTTCTTCATAAGAATTTACAGCAGAAGTATTTACATTGCTAGTTATACACATTTCTAATGGAATTTTATTTTTTGCCAGATATACAAGGGTATTTTTATCTTTATAGGCATAAGTCCCATGGCCTATTCTTTCAGCATGCAATAATTTTATAGATTTCATTATATTTTCTACTATACCCGTTTCACCAGCATGTACAGTACGGTGAATATTGTAGTCTTTAGCTAAATCAAAAGGCTTTTTGTATATTTCGGGTGGGAAGTCTGCTTCGTTTCCTGCTAAATCCAGAGCAACTACTCCTTTACCTGCATATTTTTTGGCTGAATTGATAAGTTTTACGGCTTTTTCCACAGGCTCATGTCTTAAAGCACATATAATTAAATTTGACATGACATTTAGGTTAGTTCTTCCATAATTCATAGCAGAAAGCACAGTTTCTATAACTTCATCTAAAGTTAATCCACCATCTAAATGGTTTAAAGGAGCAAATCTTATTTCAATGTACTTTATATTTTCTTTTAAGGCATCTTCTAATAATTCTAGAGTAACTCTATATATGTATTCTTTTTTCTGCATTATTTTTATAGGTAAATAGAACTTATTCAAATATTCTTTTAAGGAATTACATTTCCCTAATACTTTAACTTCTTTCTGAAAGTTATTCAAATCATCATTTATAGTAGGAATATGTTCTTTTTTTGCAATATCCAAAATCGTTTCCGGTCGTATACTGCCATCTAAATGACAATGAAGATCAGTTTTTGGAATAAGTTTAATAATTTTATTTAGGTTCATTGAGATCCTCCTATTTTCCATTTTGTTGGAATATTTATAAAAATTTTATATTATAATACCATTAATAATAAAATTTTTCAATATAGGTACCATATTTTATTGTAATTTATATAAAAATATATTTTTAACAAGTATTGTAATTTATTAAAGAAAGTAATACAATAAAAAATGTTGTTAAAAAAATTTTTATAAGGATGGTATAATTATGGAACAAATGGAAAAAATCAGAAAAGAATTAAACGAATTAGTTATTTTAAGTAATGATTTGTGTAGGGGAGAAGTATTAAGGCTAAGTCAGGAATTGGACAAGTTAATTTGTTTACATTATAGGAATATGAATAATTGTAGAGAAAATGTAAGAGCATCTTTAATTTCTTAGAGATTGAACAAATTTTTTATATTAGATATGTTATTAAAAACTTATCCAGGTGTATCTAGGCATGATATTTGTAGAAATGTATTAAAAACGGATGAAAAAGTTAGATAATTTATTTAAGTGAAGAGTGTATGTTCTGTATTTATTATTTTATGTGATATAATAATTTTTGTTCCGTTGGAACATGACAGCAAGCTTCAGTTATTTGAAAATGAATTTGTAAAAATTATTTTTCAAATAATGTTGACAAAGTAAGAAATACATGATAAACTATAAAAGTTGTCGAAAGTGAGACGGCGAAATGATCCTTGAAAATTAAACAGAGGAAGATATAAGTATAACTTATTTAGAATAAACCAGCAATTCTTTTGAGCTGCGAGAGCAGTTTAAGAAGTAATTTCGTAAGAATAATGTATTATATTTTGCTAACAAGCTGAAATGTAATATATTAAAAATTGGCAGTAGCGAGTAAGACAAGGAAAAGTTTGAATGAGGAGCGGAACTTACTAACGTAATTGAGCACCGGAATGAAAGCTTTGACGCAGTATTGCGAAGCTAATGGCAATTTTTAAAATCAATAATAACGAGTAGTTCAAGGAAAACCTAGAGTGAGGAGCAGAGTTTACTTGTGTAAATGAGCACCACAGCGAAAGGTTTGACGCAGAAATGCGAAGTTAGTATTGA
>DAIMMR010000463.1:0-3018 GCA_036720575.1 Clostridium sp. | reverse complement strand
AACGTAAGCGTCAAATATAACAGTACCTACCCATAGACAAAATTAGATGAGATAATACTCCAAAAGAGTCCAATTAGAGATAGTTGGAGATCGTTAAAGACTAAAGAAGTCGAAAGGAGTTTTTCTCATGAATATGAAGAAGATTAGCCATGAAATTAATTTACAGAGATGGACGCAAATAGTAGAGGAATGCAGGAATAGCGGGCAAACTGCAGCAAGCTGGTGTGCTGAAAGAGATATAAACATTAAAACCTACTACTATTGGCAGCGAAAAGTATGCAATGCGGTATGCAAAGAGTTAGCAATTGCAGATAATAACGTTGAACAATCTCCTGCATTTGCAGAAGTTATACTACCTGGAAGAAAAACATCTGAAATTGCAATTACCATAAGCTTAAATAATATATCCCTTCAAATCCATAATGGAGCTGATGATTCCGTGATATCACAAACGCTAAGGGTATTAAAAGGCATATGATTAAGGATTTTTCGGATATTTCGCACGTGTTCATTGCGTGCGGATACACAGATATGAGAAGGGGTATAGACGGATTAGTAGCAATTGTACAGCAAACATTTAAATTAGACCCCTTTGAAGATAGCATTTTTTTGTTTTGTGGAAGGAAACCAAACAGAATAAAAGCACTTTATTGGGATAAAAACGGATTTGTAGTACTGTACAAAAGATTGGAAGAAGGGAAATTCCAGTGGCCAAGATCGGATAATGAAGTCCGGGATTTAACAATGCAGCAAGTTAGGTGGTTAATGGAGGGTTTAAGTATAGAACAGCCTAAGGCACATAAAACTGTTTCAAAAATTGATTTAATATGATGCAAAAAAGCTTTAGAAATATTGAAAAATACACAAAATTTAAAAATAAAAAGCTTGTAAAACAGTAAAAAATATGCTACAATAAATACATGAAAAACATTGAAATTAACACAAAAACAACACAAGAAACAATAACCATTTCTCGTGAAGAATATAATAATTTAATAGCTCAAAACAAAGAAATGTCACAGAAACTTCAATGGCTGATGGAAACAATAAAGCTAAATAATAAAAAGATGTTTGGCTCTTCATCTGAAAAAACCGTAGAAGAAGAAAGTTCACAATTAAGCATTTTTAATGAAGCTGAAGAAGTTGCTAATATTAAAAAGCCTGAACCGGAACTTGAAGAAGTCAAGTCTCATTACAGAAAGAAAAGGACGAAAAAAGATAGACTTCCTGAAGATTTGCCAGTAGAGGTTATTGAATACAGATTAAACGAAGAAGAAAAAGATTGTCCTGTATGTGGCGAAGAACTTCATGAAATGGGCAAAGAGATAGTAAGAGAAGAACTAAAGATAATACCTGCACAAGCGGTAATAGTGCAGCATGTCAGATATACATATTCTTGCCGGAACTGTGAAAAAACAGGTACGGAAGTACCTGTAGTTAAAGCACCTGTTAAAAATGCCGTAATAAAAGGCGGTTTTGCCTCACCTGAATCAGTAGCATATATTATGACACAAAAGTATTTGATGGATATTCCTTTATACAGACAAGAGAACGATTTTAAAAGAAGAGATATCTTGTTATCCAGACAGACAATGGCAAACTGGATAATTAAGTGCTCTGACATGTGGTTAAAACCAATCTATGATGAATTGCATAATAGGTTGGTCAGTTGTGAAGTAGCACACGCTGATGAAACTACGGTTCAAGTTTTAAAAGAGCCGGGAAGAAAACCACAAAGCAAAAGCTACATGTGGCTTTACAGAACAGGGCAATATGAGAAATATAAAATTGCATTATATAATTACCGAAAAGGTCGGAATGCAGAATTCCTTCAAGAATTTTTAAACGGCTTTTCGGGCTATTTGCATTGCGATGGATATCAAGCATATAAAAAGCTTGAAAATGTAATATTAGTACAATGCCTTGCTCATTCAAGACGAAAGTTTGATGAAGCATTAAAATGTTTAAAAGAAGAAGAACAAAAAGACTCCAAGGCCGCTATCGGAATAGCATATTGCAATAAGTTATTCAAAATTGAAGAAAATATCGAAGAATTGACACCAGAAGAAAAGTATATTAAAAGGCTTGAATTATCAAAACCAGTTCTTGACGATTTTTTTGCATGGCTGAATTCATTTACGCCAGCCAGCCAAAGTCATCTTGGAAAAGCTGTATCGTATACATTAAATCAGTGGAATAACCTTCGAAATTATTTATTGGACGGCAGATTAAATATTAGCAACAATAGTGCAGAACATTTGGCTAAAAGCTTTGCTTTATGCAGAAAAAATTTCTTATTCTCAAATACTCCAAGTGGAGCAGAAGCAAGTGCCACTGTTATGAGTATAATAGAGACGGCAAAAATCAATAATATAGATCCTTTTAAATATTTAACATATATATTTGAAACAGCTCCGCAGTTAGATATGACAAAAAAAGAAGATGTAGAAAAATTGCTTCCAGAAGCATATATGGATAAGCTGAAAGGAAATATCTAACTATTAAATTTGATTATACTTTATAAGAGCTCGGCAAAATATGCCGAGCTAAAAAAAAAATATTATAAAAGTACTATTTAGGATAGGTGTATTTGACGCTTACAAGATAACTATAAGATCAACATTGATACACAAACGTTTGTAGACGTAAATGGAATACATATAAATGAAATTAGTATACCTATTCGAAAATGTGAAGAATTAGTTTTCACATTTGAATATTTTAATCTCAGAGAAGCTTATATTATAGATGTTGATTCAATAATGATATTTAATGACAGCGGAAAACTTTTAACAGGTAATAAGCTGATGAACGGATTATATTATGTAGTATGCAACAATGAATGGAGTTCAGATTTTGAAAGCATATTAGATATTTATCCTTCAGGTATAGAGGGATACAATGTATATGAGATTCAGTTGAATGAAGAAAAGGCGATATTTAAGTCATCAAACAATACAACAATTGAATATATTGGCAGCAACTTTTCTAATGCATATTTAGTAGGTAAAAATATAG
>DAIMMR010000462.1:0-3023 GCA_036720575.1 Clostridium sp. | reverse complement strand
AACCAAAAGAATTAGGAAATATCATTGGTTTTGCAATAGGTTGATAAAACAAAAGTTTTAAAAGGAGATGAAAATATTTGTTATGAATGAAAATAAAAAGCTATTGGAATTAATTGAATGGCTTAAAGGCGAGAAATACTTAATAGATGAAAATTCAACTACAATGACAGAGGAATTTGAGAAAGAGCATCGATGGGAGTTAAGTAGGAATAGAATGATTAATAAAACGATAACAAAGATAGAAGAAATGTTTTAAGCGGGAGGTAATAAAATGGCATGGGGAACAAAGACACCGCCTAAGAAAAAAGGTAGATATTTAGTAACATTAAAGACACCATTTGGAAATCAAGTTAGGCAAGCTGAAAGATATGAATATCCAAAAGATAATTGGTTGTGGAGTTTATTACCAAGTGGTATGGTAAGCGACAAAGAAGTTGTTGCATGGCAAAAATGTCCCGAACCATATAAGGAATAAAACTAAGTTTTTATCGTATAAATTAAATTAAAAGCAGATTAATTTCTGCTTAAAATAAAGGTATTTTCCAATGCCTTAAATTGAGAAAGTAGTATATACATAGAAAATTTAATATAAAATGATACAATACTCTCAATAAGTCGCACAGATGGAAACATTGGTATAAAATCTACGGTGAAAAGGTGTAACCCTTGCGATACGTATGGTATAGTTATTGTTAATGATTAGTAAACAAGTGATTATTGTTGATTTTACTGTAGTTTATAATTAACAATAGTAAATATGGAATTCAAAAGCAAGACATTTTCCGGCATTAAATCAACAGGTTTATAATTAACAATAGTAAATATGGAATATCATTTTTGACTGATTATAATAAACCGATTTTAAGTTTATAATTAACAATAGTAAATATGGAATTAGTATTCACCAGTTATAACTAAGTCTGGTGGGGTAGTTTATAATTAACAATAGTAAATATGGAATTTCCTTTATGGTGGAATTACTAAAACTTTACTTGTGTTTATAATTAACAATAGTAAATATGGAATTTGGACAGAGTTTGGAACAATAATTAAGAAGTAAATATTGATACCAAATATAAAACCTAACAAAAATTATTATATAGATAAAAAAATGAAATTATTGTAAAAAAAATAAATCAAAGGATGTTAATATGAATAAATGTATAAAACTTCAAATACAAATAAATGATGAAATTATAGATAAAAAAGATATATATAAAATATTATGGGATATACAATATAAAACGAGAACAGCTTGTAATTTCGCCATGAATTTACAATATCAAGAATTAATGAGAAAACAAACAGGAAAACAAGAATTTGGTGAATTTAAAAAAGATAAAGAATTATATGGGAAAACTTTTGGGGCATGGTTAGAAAACAGAATGAATGAATATATGGATGGAATACTAAGTAGTAATGTAGCCCAAACAAGACAATTTGTAACAAGTAAAGCTAATTTTAATCCGATTCATATATTAAAAGGTGAAAAAACTTTGACAACATTCAAAGATGATATACCTATATTCATTCATAATGGAAGTTATAAATTATATCAAACAGAAAATAATGATTATAATGTAGAAATAGGATTATTTAATAGAGAAAAACAAAAAGAACTTGGATGCAAACGAATAAATTTCAAATTTATTAATCCTGATGGAAATTGCAAGGCGACTTTAAATAAATTAATATCAAAAGAATGGAAACAAGGTGGAGGACAAATTGTTTATAATAAGCGAAAGAAAAAGTGGATGTTTATAATGTCATTCAGCTTTGAACCCAAACCAAAAGAATTAGATGAACACAAAATCATGGGTGTAGATTTAGGTATTGTAAATGTTGCTACAATGAGTATTTATAATGAAAATATTAACTGTTATGAAAGAATGAATTGGAAAGAACAAAAAATTGATGGTGCTGAATTAATAAAATATAGACAAAAAACTGAAGCAAGAAGAAAAGAGTTAAGTATTGCATCTAAGTGGGCATCAGAAAATAAAATAGGGCATGGATATAAGCAAAGAATGTCCGATGCTAATAAGGTAGGTGATAAATATGAAAGATTTAGAGATACTTATAATCACAAAGTTAGTAGATACATAGTTGATTTAGCAGTAAAATACGAATGTGGAATAATTCAAATGGAAAATTTGAGTGGATTTTCAGAACAACAAACAGAAAGTTTATTAAAAAATTGGTCTTACTACGATTTACAAACCAAAGTAAAATATAAAGCTGAAGAAAAGGGGATTAAATTTATATTAATTGATCCAAGATATACATCTAAAAGATGTAGTAAATGTGGTTGCATACATAATGACAATAGGGATTGTAAAACTAATCAGTCGAAATTCAAATGTGTAGAGTGTGGATATGAAGAAAATGCCGACATAAATGCAAGTAAGAATATTGCAATAAGAGATATTGACGAAATAATAAAGAACAAATTAAATCAGGTAAACACACAAGCGTGTTTATAATAAATTAAATTAAAAGGAGAGTAAAAGAATGCAAAGATTAAGTAAGGAACAAAGTGAGTACATTGTTGACATTATAGACGAAATGGCATATAGATTAGGTGAAAGTCCTACAGCTAAAGATTTAAAAGAATTAATAGAGTTTCTTCAGGAAAATGGATATGAAGAAAAAGAGAATAGTAAAAAGATGTTAAACGATTTAAGTACGCCTTTTGAAGTATCAGCTATCCCATTTAACAAAGAAAATAACGATATAATAACACAAGTTAAAGGTTTTAATACAGAATTATTAAACAAAGGTACTTTAATAAAAGTTATCCAACATATCAGAATGGGTATAACACCAGATTTAAATGGATATTATATTATAAGTAAATCTTATACTGATAAATTAGTTTGTATAAAAAAAGATGATTTAAAAGAGTATGAATTTTACATAAAAGATTTTACTCATACATATCCATCTGGAACAACTGAACTTTCATTAGAAAAAGTGGAATTAAATTAAAAACCAAGTAGATAAAATTTAGCTTTTATCGTATT
>DAIMMR010000461.1:0-3029 GCA_036720575.1 Clostridium sp. | reverse complement strand
ATTAATAATACAATATATCCATAATGATTAAATAATCCTATTACAAACTGCAAAATTTTCACCTCACATATACAAGTATAATCCTTAATCTTTATTAATAACTATAGAGTTCTCAACAAAAATCAATTTATCCAATTCATATCACTACTAACATCCCCATCTGAAGCTAAGAATGACTTGATACTGCAAAATATGCTGTAAATTTGTTTTCTATTGTTTTATATAAACTTTGAATTTTATTATATATTATATCATTTAAAATTAAAACTGCATTTTCTTGAAATAAGATTATCATTATAATCTACATGAGGTTTCTCATATTTGGGCATAAATATAAGTCTGCGGCACTAATTTCTTAATGCCGCAGACCTATGTTATAGATGTTCAATCTTAATCTCTCATATGTATGAGAAAAAATCTTATATTTCTATTTCCCCAAGCTATGTCGCAATACTTGTCAGCATAAGCCACTGCATTTTTCCTGTCATAAACCATTTTCCATCTTTTTTTACTACACTTGCCGTATGGCGTATACCTACTCCAAATAAATTTAATGGACTAGCTTCATCATTTTTATATTTATAATCAAACTTATAACTTTCTGCAATAACTAATCTTACTGCGTTGCCACGAGGTATAGCTTTTCTTAAATTTATAGTAGATTTAATATCTTTAAATTCTATATTTCTTTTACTACACCAATCCTTCAAGTATTTAGCTCTTTTTACCTCATGCTCTAATGCATATCTACCGCTTGGCCTAGATGTATCATAGTAATTATCCAAATATATGATTATGAATTTATCATAAAATCATGTGATAAACATATTCCCAAATTTCATGTTAAATTTTGTACCTTATTCTACTTAACTAGAATTATATTTAAAAACTTTCGAAACAATTGGAAGAAGGCAAACAGCTATAATTGTTATGTAAAACTGCAATATAAAACTTACTAATTTAATTGCCTGAAAATAATGGAGTTAAACTAAAAAACTTATCCATTCTAATATGATTTATTTTTTTCATTCACATATTTTGTAATATTAATCATAATTCTTATAAATACAACCACTATTGTTCCCATTGCAATTAATCCACCTATAATAATTAAAAATATCTCTAAACCTCGCGACACCTAATCTCACTCCTCTTCTTAAAATTCAACATTACTTTTATTATTATACCCATTTATCTGATGGCTACCTACTGTAACACTCCCACTTCTATCAAAGTGGGAGATAACAGTAGCTACGCCCCTAGATAATTCATCTAAACTTAGTGGGAGAAACAAACTCCCACTAAGTAAGATTCATTGATTTTTATTCGATGACTACCTGCTCTAATACTCACACTTTCCAGTCTTCACAATTCCACACATTCGTTGCAATTTCTTCATAAAACTCTGGTTCATGGCACACTAAAATTATGCTGCCGTCATATTCCTTTAAAGCACGCTTAAGTTCATCTTTAGCATAGATATCTAAGTGATTAGTTGGTTCATCTAAAACTAATATATTGGTTGGTTTATTGATGAGCTTGCACAATCTAACTTTGGCCTCTTCTCCTCCACTCAATATATTAATAGGGCTGTCTATGTGCTGTCTTGTGAGTCCACATTTAGCAAGGTCACTTCTAACCTCAGTTTGGGTCAAATCAGGAAAAGTCTTCCAAACATCATATAAAACCGTATGGGTATTACTTTCTGCAACTTCCTGCTCAAAGTAACCTATTTTTTTATAGTCACTTAAAACTATTTCACCATTTACAGGTTTTAATAATCCAAGCAAACTTTTTAATAGAGTTGTTTTCCCTAAGCCATTGGCTCCAGTTATTGCAATTTTTTCTCCTCTTTTCATTTTTAGATTTAGAGGTCTGCTTAAAGGCTTGTCATATCCAATAACCAAATTGCTGGCTCTAAAAATTACACTTTCCGGCATTTTTACACTTTTAAAATTAAAGCGAGGTTTTATAAGGTTCTTTTTAATTTCTATTCTTTCAATTTTATTTAGCTTTTTTTCTCTTGCCTTTGCTTGTTTTGCCGTTGCAGCTCTTGCTTTATTTTTTCTTACATAATCTTCAAGCTTTGCGATTTCATTTTGCTGCTCTTTGTATTCAATTTGCTGCTGCTGTTTTCTCATTTCGTAAAGTTTAATAAAATAATCATAATTTCCGTGATATCTAGTTAAAATTTTGTGTTCAAGGTGATATATTACATTGACAACACTGTTTAAAAAGCTGTTATCATGGGATATCAATATAAAGGCATTTTTGTAATTTATTAAATATCTTTTTAACCATTCTATGTGTTCTTCATCCAGGTGGTTAGTAGGCTCATCTAATAACAAAATGTCTGGTACTTCAAGTAAAAGCTTAGCAAGTAAAACCTTTGTCCTTTGTCCACCGCTTAAAGCTGAAACGTCTTTATCTAAAAGTTCCCTAATCCCAAGACCTGCTGCTGTAGATTGTATTCTTGAATTAATGCTGTAAAAGTTGTTTTTGTCTAAGGTTTCCTGCATATTTGAGAGTTTATGGAGAGCTCTGGATAATTCCTTTTCATCCATAGTACCGAGCTTGTTGCATAAGTCACTTATTTTTTTCTCTATATCAAATAACTTTGAAAATGCCCCTTTTAAAGTGTCTAGTGTTGTATTCCCTTTTTTTAGATCAACATGCTGATCCATATAGCCTATGCTAAATTTGCGGTTCCATTCAATTGTGCCCTCATCTGGTAAAAGCTCTCCCGTAATAATTTTCATAAAGGTTGACTTACCTTCTCCATTAGCACCAATAAGACCAATATGCTCTCCTTTTAATAATTTAAAAGATGTATTTTTAAATAATACTCTTTCACCAAATGAATGGCTCATATTTTCAACTGTTAAAATACTCATTATTTCTTTACTTCCTTTATCTATGTATTTCCAAATTAATATATTATCTGCTTTTAAAGCATATCATTTCATGCTATAAATACTCAAGTTCATAAATATTTCTGTATTATATGTGACTATATAGATAACCAGCTT
>DAIMMR010000460.1:0-3030 GCA_036720575.1 Clostridium sp. | reverse complement strand
TTTGCTTAAAACTTTTTGTAGTGCATTTTAAACAACACAAAGCATAAGCCAAAACCTATGCCTAGAAAGAGATAAATAATCATCTCATTGGATTTGGCATCATCCTTTGTATCGTTTAATGTATTCATATAGTAGAAATCAAGTGTTCTTTGTAAGTATTGTAATTTTAATATTTTTTCAACGTCTGCTTACTCCACATATCCATTTATGATAAATAAGTCTTTTAGTTGATAGATTTTGACTTAAAAATCTTGTTTTATGTTGATAATTAAACATAAATCTTAATTTCATAAAACTATCTTAATATATCCATTTATGATAAATAATCTTTACATATATGAGATTTTGACTTAAAAATCTTGTTTTGTGTTGTAATTTCAATATGTTTATTGATTTTTAGATTGTCGTTTATTATTGTATCGCAAATGCCTTTCAAGTTCTTTTTTTCTTTTACATATAGGACAATATTTAATATTGTTATTATTTATTTTAACCTTAACCCCACAACATTCACAAAATTTATTATTTTTATTATTTTTAATTTCATTTACACGATTGTTGTTATATCCATTTATGATAAATAATCTTTACAGACGTAAGATTTTTAATGCAAAATCTTATTTTGCGTTTAAATTACAATGTTTATTAGTGCTTTCTAACACTTCACATTTTTTTCTCTCATTAGCCGACTTAACGGCAATCAATACAACCTTTACAATTACTACATCATAGCACTTCAAAATTAGATAGGTGTCCCAAAAAACAAGCACTTTTTTATAATAATTACATTTCTCTCATTAGTGCCGAATAGAACAATCAATGTAACAGTTGAAATTACTATATTGTAGCACCTCAAAAACACCTCGGCGTACCAAAAAAGTAATGTTTTTTGATATTTTTATATTTCTCTCATATACCAACTTAACACTAATTAATGAATATATTGGAATTTAAATGTTTTTAGCACATCATTATTCAATCGTTGTGTAGAAAAAACATACTTTTTTGATATTTTTACATTTCTCTCATATAGGGACTTAACGTAAAATGATGTATACATTGAAATTACTATATCACAGACTTTCAAATTTTTCTATTTGTGCAGAAAAACTATCATTTTCTGATATTTTTATATTTCTCTCATTAGGTTGTTTAACGACAATCAATGTAAATCTTGCAATTACTACTTTATAGCACTGCAAAAAATGCTAACTGTACCAAAAAAGAGGTGTATTTTTGATATTTTTATATCTCTCTCATTAGTATAGATAACGACAACTGATATAGTTATTGAAATTACTACATCATAAGACTTCAAAAGTTGATAGGTGTACCAAAAATAGGTGTTTTCTCTATCCTACCATTATAATAATTCTATAATTTTAGATTGAAAATCTTGATTTATACTTAAATTTCAATATATTCAAGATTTTGAGTTTAGTGGTTATTTTTCTATTTATATCATTTATGATAAATAATCCTTGCAGACTACATTTTTCTGAATCACATAAAGTTCTTCCCTAATATAATAATTTCTCTTAATCTATGAAGTCATTGAAAACAGTAAGGTGTACAACTATTTCTATTTTCCTAAATTTTATAATACAATTTATTCTATTAATTCCTTCATAAATTCCTGTAACCATTACAATTACTTATGTGTACAAAAAAGTGAAACCATTACACTTTTTACCCCTTATTCATAATATAAAAATTATGTTACCTTGTGGAAGTGTTGAAATTTAAACACATTTAAGGATTTAAACTTTTCCTAATTTTTTATAATAATACTTTATTTTACTCCCTTACCCTAATGGTTCGATAAAAATTTTAAACATTGGAATTTTAACATTAAATAAATTCAATAAATAATATAAAACGCTTAAAGTATTGCAATTACTTATGTGTACAAAAATTTCTATTTTTCGGATTTTATGCATATAATTTTTTCTATTAATTCCTTTACAAATTCCTGTAATCATTACAATTACTTAGGTGTACAGAAATCAAAACTGTCCACACATTTTCATCATTTTTAACCATTCTTCATAATATAAAAATTATGTTAACTTGCTGGAAGTGTTGAAATCTAAAAGAAATATTCATTTTTCTATTTTATAACATTTCATTTTGTTCCCCTATAGAGGTATCTTCTTTTTTTGAAAAAGTGTTTATAAATCAATAAATTAATTTTTGAGTTGTAATGTTATATTTGCTGAAACTATTGCAATCAGTAAGGTAAAGGGAAATTCCTAAATGTTCTTAAAATAATATAATAATTATCATTAATTACTGTATTTGTTGCAATTACTTAGGTGTACAACTTTTTACGTTTTTCCCCTTATACAAATCTTCTCCCTAATATAATAATTTATCTTGCTTGCTGGATATGTTTATAATTCAATGAAATATTGTGGTTTCTAAACCGTTACATTTTCATCTCTCCATAGTAGACGAACTAATTAGAAATGAAATGGCTATTTTCCAACATTTTTAATTTTTATATGGATTGAATTATGTATTGGAATTACTTGATTTTTTAATAGTTTTCATTTTTAAATCTATCACTTCACATTTTAAAATAAAAATGTGGTTATTTTAGGTACCTCTCCATAGTAGACGAACTAATTTTTTGTGAATGTGTATTTTTCAACGTTTATATTTTTGTAAATTGTTGAATTTGTATGAGTTTTCAATGGATTTCCTTTTCAAATTTAAAGTTCTACCTTTTAAAATCTTAATGTGGAATTAATGCAAATATATTACTATCCATATAGCAGAAATCAAATGATTAATACATACATTGAAATTGTAATGATATTTTAGTGTTAAAAATGATTACATTTATATTCTTCATATAGCTAAAATCAAGTGTCTTATGTAACACTTGAAATTATCACAATATTTGTATGTTCTATTTTCCTAATAAAAAAAAGCAAGGAAATATTCCCTGCTTAAATTATTTTTTCATATTCGCTAATGGTGAAAAATGTAAATATGTTTTTCTTATATCAGCATCCGTTAAATCCA
>DAIMMR010000033.1:0-20137 GCA_036720575.1 Clostridium sp. | reverse complement strand
GTGGGAGAAACAAAACTCTAAAGAGAAAGCGACTATCACCAAATCAAAGATTTGGAATATCTGCTTGCACACAGCGAAAGCGACTATACCAAATCAAAGATTTGGAATATCTGCTTTTCCCACTAAGTAAGATTCATTGACAAAAAATAGACCTGCCTCTCGCAAGCCTATAATTGGATACCTAGAATAAGTTTCCATTAAATCCCCTATCGCTAATTTCACTAAAAATTACATATATACTGTCCTTTGGTATATCAAACTCTGATTCATAAAAAGAACATATTAAATCAGTAACCTTATTTTTATAATTCCTTACTTTGTTTACAATGGATTAATATTATTATACAGTAACTTTTTATTTTTTCATAATACTTTTCAATTTCGTACACTACTATATTTGTAAGCAATTGGATTTTAGGATATATAGTTTACTTCCAATTAAATTCCACTTCATAATAATATTTTTTTATAAAGGATATTTTATTTTTATGTCTAGAGTATTTTAGCGCTTTATTATAAACTTTATCCTTAGACTCTTCATCAAATTCAAAAAACTTCATTGTACTAATATACATGCCAGTTTTAGTCTCCCTTTTTACTACCTCCCATTTCATTTAATATACCCCCATACTATTCTTTAATTTTTCTTTACATCAAGGATTACAAGTCTTAAATAGCAATGATAAACTTTTAGTTCTTACCAAAACACAGTAAATTAGCATATTAGTCTCTCAGCATAAGCAAAATATTGTCCAATGTAATAGCTAAAGGTAGAATTTGAGGTTTTAAATTATCTAGATTCTCCCAGGAAATTACTTTGTCCTTAATTCTTACATTTTTGAAACGCTTAATATCCGCCAAACTTAAGTAACGCATTGTTTTTATTAGTCTTTTCATATTAAATAAAATTTTACTGCCATCTTCAAATTCTATTAGAAGTGTATAATCGTCGTTTGGTATAACATTTATTATATTACTCATTTAGCTTATCTCCTTTTATCTTATTTTGGATTTAAATGTAATATGCCAAATCATTTTAAGAAAAATATCATGTATTATAATTGGAAATAAAAAAATTTCTCCATACAACTACAATTGTATAGAGAAAAAAAATTTTTAATATACTCCATATGGCGTATTTTTTTGTACAGTTTTAAAAAGCAATATTTACAATTATGGAATTAAGCGTAATCTATCTGAGTTTTCTAATCTTCTATTTCAACATATATTCTTTTATTAATTTTTCCCTTGCTCTTAAACTTTACTATCTTAATCTTTCCAACTTCTGAAGTATTTCTTACATGTGTTCCTCCATCTGCTTGAAGATCAAGTCCTTCAATTTCAACTGTTCTTATCTCATTAATTCCTTTTGGAAGAAGATTTATTTTTGTTCTTATCAAATCTGGTATTTTAAATGCTTCTTCTCTTTTAAGAATATTTACCTTAATGTTTCTCTTAGCTTCCACTTCATTATTAATTTTCTCTTGAATTTCATCTATTAACTCCTTGTCAAAGTTTTCAAATTCAAAGTCCATTCTTGCATTGAGGCAATCCATATCTCCACCAGTAACCTGTGCTTTATAGTCTCTCCAAACAACGCCACACAAAATATGCATCGCAGTATGAGTTCTCATCAATTTATACCTATGTTCCCAATCTATTTTTCCAATACAATTTTCATTAACTTCAGGAAGTTTTCCATCAATGTAATGATATACATTATCTCCTATTTTTTTAACTTTCTTTATAATATATGAATCTTGATTGGCTTCAAGTATTCCAGTATCACAAGGCTGGCCACCTCCTCCTATGTAAAAGGCTGTTTTATCCAAAATTACAGCATTCTGCTCTTCGTCAACACCAACAATTTTGCACTCAAACTCCTTTAAATAACTATCTTTTTGAAATAATAATTCAGTCATTTTTAAATCCTCCTAATAAATATTTATTAATTTAAAATCAAAATATCATTCTTAACACTGCTATGGATATTACTCCTATTATTACAGTTAAAAGTAAATTATTCTTTTTAACAGCCACTATCACAGTTATAATTGATGCAAGTACAGTAGATATATCTATAGAAAATTTATTATTTGAAATAAACAGTGATGACACTACAAGGGCTGTCAAAATAGAAATGGGGATATATTTTAAAAACTCCGCTGTCCTATCATTTATATTAATTCTTGAAAGCAACATTACAGGAAGTGTTCTAGGGAGTATTGTTACTATACAGCCCCCTATAATTATGTACCAGATATACATATTCATTTCCTTATTACACCTCCTATAATCACTCCAAGTATTGCTGCAATCATAATTCCCGTGTTTGCAGATAAAGACTTAATGGAAATAAGCAAGATTACAGCAGAGAAAATTATAATTGCACAGGATTTTCTTAAATTAGAATTTTCCTTCACACTTGAAATCAATAACCCTATAAACATAGCTGGGAGTGCAAAATCAAGTCCAAATTTTTTATAATCATATATCAAGCTGCTAAAGCATGCCCCAATAAAAGTTGCAAAGATCCAGTTTATATAGGCTGTCAAATTTATTCCCATCATCCACTTATAATCTATTTTGTCTTCACTATTTGCCTTTGATGAAGCAAGTGCAAAAGTTTCATCCGTTAAAAGTGCCCCTACTGTAAAATTTTTAAAAAGTGAATTTTTACTAAAATAAGGTGCTATGGATGCACTCATCAAAAGATGTCTTAAATTCACTAAAAATACAGTCAAGACTACACCTGGAACTGATACTGATGACAGTATCATTCCTGCAGCAGCAAATTGAGATGAACCTGCATATATGAAACTACTCATAGCCACTGTTTCTAAAATAGTCATGCCGCAGGATTTACTCACTACCCCACAGGCAAATCCTATGCTTAAATATCCAAACAAAGTTGGAATACAATCTACTGCCCCACTTATAAAAGAATTCTTGTTTAAGTAAGTTATATCTTGTTGAATCATTTCTACCCCATAATATTTAATAATTCTATTTCGTATGTTATAATATAGCTATCGTACGTTATAGTTTAATTTGGTATACTATATTTATACAACCATACGTTATATTTGTCAAGAGGTGAAATAAAATGAATTTAAATAATATAATTGCTTCAAATCTCAAGAAACTTAGAAGTGATAAAAAGCTCAGCTTAAGCAATCTTTCTGAACTCTCAGGCGTTAGCAAGGTTATGATAGGGCAAATAGAAAGAGGTCAATCAAACCCAACTATAAATACAATATGGAAACTGGCAAATGGGCTCAAAGTTCCCTATACAGCACTTATAGATGAACCTAAAAGTAAAACTACTTTAGTAAAAAAAGAAGATACTATAAATCAATGCAGTGAAGATGGAAAGTATAGAGTTTACTGCCACTTTTCTACTCAAAATGAAAGAAATTTTGAATTGTTTAGGGTTGAATTAGATACAGCAAGTTCATATACTTCAAATTCTCACGGTGAAAATGAATATGAGTACATTCTGGTTTTTGATGGAGAGCTTACTCTTGAAACAGACAATAAAACATATGTTTTAAGTCCAGGGGATTCGATTTCATTTGATGCCTCTAAAACCCATACATATATAAATGACTCAAATGAAATGATTAAAATGGCCATCTTAAATTATTATCCAATGAATCTTAAATAACTATTTGCCATAATTTAAAGCAGGTAACCTTAACAAAGTCACCTGCTTTAAATTTTAAAATACCATATTTATAGGGTATCCACACTTAGGACATTTATTGCTATCCATACGAACCTCAGTTAAATACCCGATTCTCTCTACTAAAAGCTCGCCGCACTTAGGGCAATATGTAGAACTGTCAACCCCTTGAACATTTCCAAGGTAGACGTAATTTAAATGTTTTTTTGCAATTTTTCTTGATTCTACCATTACATCTATATCTGTAGCTGGTCTATCCATCTTATAAGTTGGAAAATATCTTGACAGATGAAGTGGAATGTCTCTATTTAAATTTCCAATATAGGAAGCTATACTTTCTACCTCTAAAGCAGAATCATTTAGATCATTTACAAGCAGCGTGGTTACCTCTACATGAGTCTTCTTGGCTGATTCCCTTATAATTTTAAGTACGGATTCAACATCTCCTCCGCATACTTTTTCATAGTATTTTGGATTAAATGCCTTTAAATCTATATTCATGGCATCTACATAGGGTAAAAGTTTTTGAAGTGGTTCTACTTCAATATATCCATTTGTAACAAGTACTACACTAAATTCCGGATGATTTTCTTTCAGCTTTTTCGAGGTTTCATATACATATTCATACCATATACTGGGCTCATTATAAGTAAAGGCTATACCAACATTATCTTTTATATTCAAACATGTTTCTATTAATTCTTCAGGAGGTACATACTGGCTTTTGGGCCTATACTGAGCTATGGTATAATTTTGGCAAAAACTGCAGGAAAAATTACATCCAAAACTCCCTACAGATAAAATGTTTCTGCCTGGTTTAAAATGATAGAGAGGCTTTTTTTCTACTGGATCAACTGCCATAGATGTTATTTCACCATAATTTATAGATTGAAGCACACCATTTTTATTAGTTCTAACAGAACATCTTCCCTGCTTTTTATCACCTATAATGCAGTTATGTGGGCATAACATACATTTTACCCTATCATTTTGTTTTTCATAAAACAATCCTTCATGTAACAAAAATTATCTTCCTCCCTGCTCAAAAACTTTACTTATGCCTTACAACCTCAAATTTTTGAATAGTATAGTCTTCATTAGGAGATATGTTTCCCTTTTCAAGTGCAATTTGAAGCTGCTTATCTACAGTATCCACTCCTTCCAAATCTGGAAGTAAAAGACCGCATCTAGAACCTTTTTTCACTATTACACCATATTTTTCAGGGTCGAGCTCCCCTTTTGAAGCTTCTTCTGGCTTTGTAAGCACATCTACGGAAAAATCTATATCTTCAAGTTCATCTTCTCTAACTGGCATAAATCTAGGATCATTTATTCCTGCTGAAACGGCATTTTTTATAATTTCTTCAGCTATATTTTCTGTTGTTGGAAAAATAGTTCCTATACATCCCCTCAGCTGGCCTTCCTTCTTCATGGATACAAAAACTCCCCTTTTATTATTCTTCATTTCGTCAGTTAAATAATCAGCATTTTCTAAATATCTATGATAAACCAAATAAGAAGTTAAACTTTCCCGGGCAAGCTTTACATAAGGATCTTCAGTTTTTCTTTTTCCTGCAATTATTTTTTGTCTTTCTTCTGTTAATCTACTATAAGTATCTCTGCCATCATCTTTAAGTGAAAAATTCATTACACCATATCCAACACCAAATGGACCTTCATAAGAGAGGATTTTACCTTTAATGTCACATCCATCCATGGCTCCTAACATTATATAGTAAGATCTGAGTCCACATTGTCCTGCCTCACTTACAGTTTCTTTATCCATATTAAATATTTTCAAAACATCGCCTTTTTCAAGTAATGAAGTTATTTCTCTATCAAATTTCTCTCCATATGGACTATATGCATAAGGCCCATCTTTTGTAAGCCTATGAGACAAATCCCCACTGGCAATAAATACTGCCTTGGTATTTACCTCACTTACAGCCTTTTTAATACACATTCCAAATTTGTAAAGCTCCATTTTAGAAAGCATTCCATAAGTTATGTGAACCAACTTGTAATTTGGATATTTTTTATTTACAAAGTACAACGGCACTAAGGCACCATGATCTAACTCATATTCCATCCCATATTTATGGGCAGACCTTGTCGTTATTTTTCCCGTTAAAATATTTTGTTCTTTTGAATACTCTATTATTTTTTCTGTTAACGGTAAATTTATATTTGAACTCTGACTTACTCCGGGGGCACCAAATTTCCCCAAATCACCATGTATATTACTCTCATAAGATACTGCAATTGCATCACTAAACATTGGGCCGTGAGGAGTAATTATTATTATTGTATCCGGCTTTATAGATGCTATATCTTCACCAACTTTATAACAGGCATCTAATGTGTTTTTTATTTTTATCTCCTGACCACGTCCTACCTGAGGAACTGCAATGGGCGGATGAGGCATTGTATAAAAGCCATATATTTTTCCCATAATATCACCTTACTTTAATAATTTAATATTTTACATTTATTATCTGCTATTTTTATCTAAAATATGATTTAGCAACTCTCTTTATTTTAGGTTATCTTTACTATTTAGTTAATTATAACATTTTCTATTAATTATTTGTAATCAATTCACAATATAATCTTATGGAAATAGAACCTTAAGATACATATCATAAAAAAACATCTTGGAGTAAAACTATAAAAGGAGGTGTTCTTTATGACAAAAAAATTAGAAGATAAAATTGACAATAAAAAGGTAGAAAAGTCAAAAAATGATGAAGAGCCTATAAATATAAATAACAATGACTTTGGTGAAAGAACTCAGTGGAAGGTTTACAGCAGTGAAAAAGGTTACCAAGTTTGTGGAAAAGACACCCACAGCAAATATTAGCTTGTACACTTAAAAATAACAAAAGTGGCTTCTCCAAATAAAGTTGGAGAAGTCACTTTTATGTCTTTTCAAATATATAAGATATAATATGAAATCAATTACAACTTAAACTTTTTAACTTGACTTCTCATTTCCTTTGTACTAGAAACAAGATTATTAGCTGCATTTGAAACTTCTACAGAAGAACTATTCATTTCCTCAGAAGAAGCAGATATTTCCTCTGTAGCACCTGAGGTTTCCTCTGCAACAGCAGACGCAGATTCTACTTTAGTAAGGATTGCATTTTTCCTTTCATTTATATCTGATGCAGCATTTGTTATTTCTTCAATTTTAGGAATAATCTCATTTACAGCTTTAATAATATCATTATATGAATTCAATGTGTTATCAATAACTGAAGTTTGTTTATTTAAATCATTACCAACTTCAGCAGCCGTATTTACCATTACCTTATTTTGATTATAAATATCAGCAATTAGTTTTGATATATTATTAGAAGAATCTCTAGACTGTTCAGCAAGCTGTCTAATTTCATCTGCAACTACGGAAAAACCTTTTCCTGCTTCTCCTGCTCTTGCAGCTTCAATAGCAGCATTAAGTGCTAGTAAATTTGTTTGTTCTGATATTGAATTAATTAAACCAGTTATTTCATTTATTTTACTTATATTTTTACCGGACTCTGTAATCTTTGTTTCAAAATTTTTAAATGTATTTGTTGTATCACTTATGGATTGTGAAAGTTTATGAATTTGTCCACTACTTTCTCCAGCTAGTGTCATAATTCCTTTAGATTTTGTATCAACATCTTTAATTTTATGGATACTTTTTTCTAAACTCTGACTAAAACTATTTAAAATTTCAGTTATGGATACTAAATCTTGAGCCTGAGAAGTTGTACCTTTAGTAACTTCCTGAATTGCAAGTGATACAGACTCTGAAGATGAGCTCATCTCCTCAGAAATAGATGATAATTCTTGTGAATCTTCATCTATTTTATTTGAATTATCTGTTACTAACTGTAACATACTCTTTATGGAATTCTGCATAGTATTTAGTGACTGTACCATTGTACCTATTTCATCTTCCATTTTCAAATCACCTTCTAGCACTGTGCTTGTAAAATCACCAGATGCCATTGTGACAATATAGTTAGTTGCAACTTTTATCCTTTTAGCAAAGTTATTTGAAATAAAATATACAATTACAAAAGCTAAAATTAGGAATAAAACGGCAAGAACTATTATAACCTTTGTTAAAATATTAAGTTGTGAATTTACTTCATTTTGATCAATAACAACGGCAAGAGACCATGTTGTATTTGGAACTGGTGCAAATGCTATAACCTTATGTTCTCCATTATAAGAATATGTATCATAACCTTCTTCACGATTAATCATTTTCTTCTGTATGTCCGCAAGTCCCTTTAGTCCAGGATCTTTTTTCGAATCTTCAATAGCATTATACATTTTAATTACTAAATCTTTATTATAGTGAGCTATTGTAACTCCAGTATTTGATATCATATATGATTTTCCAGTTTTGCCAAACTTTATATCATCTGATATAGAACTGATATCGTTTCCATCTTTTGCAGCAGCCATCACACCAATTATCTTATCATTTTCCTTTATTGGTACAGCATATACCACAACTAAATTTTTACCTACCTTGTTTATAATTGGATCAGAAACATTAGGCTTACCTGACAACGCTTTTTTATAAAAATCTCTATCAGAAACATTTGCAAATTTTCCATCAGTGTATTTAATATTTCCATTTAAATCAACAATTGCCATGCTAATGTAATTATTTCTTTTAACATCATCCTTTAGATACGCAAGCTTATCATCTACAGATTTCGTACTATCTGTTATCGAATTGCTTAATGCAATCCGCCCAAGTATACTTAATTGTTCTGAAACCTTAGCTGAAACAACATCTGCTCCTTCTTCTGCAATTTTAGACATACTCTTACTATTGTTACTTGTAATTGCATTAGATGACATTTTCAGCGAAATAACACTTAATCCAATTATGACTATTAAAATTAGCATCTCAATAGGTATTAATAATTTGATTTTTATGCTTTTCATAACAAAACACCCCCTGCTTATTAATAAAATATATGTTACATCTTTTAAAACGATTTAACCCATATTAAAAATATCGACCATATTATGCATATATTTACCTCATAATACATAATTTCAATCAATTACTATGCTATTTTGTATACATATGGCTTAGGTTTTACAGGTTAAAAAATAAGCCTGCCTTACAGCAGACTCACATAAATATATATTATCCTTATTTTATAAATTCTGTTACTTTATCTATAAAAAGTATTCCATCCAAATGTTCTATTTCATGACACAGACACTTAGCTAAATCTCCTTCCCCTGTTATTGTAAATTCCTCACCTTTTTCATTTAATGCTTTTACTTTTACCTTCGCAGGCCTAATTAATTTTCCCCACTTATTAGGAATACTTAAACATCCTTCTATAACTTCCTGGTTTCCTTCTTCTTCAATTATTTCTGGATTTACTAGGTATATTATACCTTCACCCATGTCTATAACAACTGCTCTTCTTAAGACGCCAACTTGTGGTGCCGCTATTGCTGCTCCATTTTCTGTGTTATGCAGCGTATCTGCCATATCCTTAAGTAAAGTTAAAATCCTGTCGTCAACTTTTTCTACAGTCCGGCACTTCTTTCTCAATATTTCATCACCTAAAGTACGTATATTTCTCAATGCCATTTCAAAAACCTCCGTCACAAAATATATCTTACTATACTATTATGCAATTTTTTTTACCAATAGACAATACTGTAGAGTTTATTTTTGAGTTAAGATACCTACAGTTACTATTTAAGGTTGATTGTAAATTTCAAATCTTCTCTGAATTCCACATTGCTAAAGTCATCAGTAAATATAGTATATTTCTTGTTTGGATCGAGTCTTTTAAGTTATTGAATTTATAAATTTCTCTGGATTAATTATATATCTACCTTCTGATGTAGTGATCTTTGTTTCTATAAGATTATCTAGTATTTGATCAAAGGTTAAATTCGGGTTTACCTGCCATGCCAAAGCTGCAAGTCCTGTAACATAAGGAATGGCCCAGCTAAATCCTCCTTCACCCCAGTAAACATAAGTACTATCAGAATTATTGCCAGCAGTAGTTCTAAAATCTCCTGGGACAATTATGTTGGATTTATCTATATTTCTTCCCTTTAAGTATTTACTAAGTTCATAATTTAGTGGATTATTTCTATCCTTTATATCTTTTATAAAATATCCACTAGAAAGTTTATAGTATTTATCAATTACAATACCTTTTGTCCAGGTTAACCAGCTTTTATCTGTAGTACTATTTTTAAAAAACTTAAAGCCCTCAATACACATTCCATACTTATTTTGTGTTTTATTTTTTTTAAAATCAGATATATTATCAATAATGTCTATACATTTCCAACTTCCTAAAACTTGAGAATCACACTCATAAGGATAATCTGTATTATCTTCTATTCTATTTATCCCAAGTTCATCTACTACATATCTGGATGTTATCTGCTTGTTTAGTACATTTTCTGAAAATACATTATTTATCCTTGCTTCAGTAGCATAATTGATACACAAAAGCACAATACAATTACTGAACTTATAATAACCTTAGGTGAAACTTTTTCAAATTCCTTTATCAATATAATTCTTTTGGACATATATTTAGCATCTACAGATATGCCAACTGCCATATTTACTCTAGACTTTTTAACAAACTTTGAGTATTTTATGAGGTCTATCATAGTATATCCGTATTCTTTGGCCTTCTCAGATTCCATATAATTAAGGGCTAAAGAATCGCAGGACAATTCCATATCCTTTTTCATTTCATTTGTAAAATACCACACAATAGGATTAAACCAATAAATTGCCCTAACCATCCTGATAATATAATTTATTAAAATATCTTTTTTCTTATAATGAGAAAGTTCATGGAAAAATATATTTTCAATGTCACTATCACCCATGTTCTTAATTACAGCCAAGGGCATCAATATCTTAGGCTTAAGCATACCTAAAATAAAACGGCATTATATTAAATATGCTAAATGAACTCTTAGGGAGAGTTGGCACAATGAGCCTTATCAAAATTAAAATTCCAATTGCATATTGAATTTCTATTCACAATCTTTGTTTTAAAATTTTCTTGGCAGCTAGAAAAAGTATTATTAAAAAACTAGCTAGGAAGGATAAATATAAAACCCATTTATACAAAATAATAAATTTAAACATATTCTTTATTTCCTATCTTCTAATATTTTTTTCAAATCGTCTAAATCATCTTCTGTCAATTTGTTATCTTCTATAAAATTTAATAACATATTTTTAGCAGCACCATTGTATACTCTTTTAATAAAAGAACTGCTCTCCTGTCTCACATATTCTTTTTCATTAAATAGAGGATAATAATAATAAGTTCTACCTTCTTCATTAAATCCAATTACGTTTTTCTTTAGAAGTCTGCTTATAAGTGACTTAACTGTCTTAGGCTTCCAACTTGTACTATCTTCTAGTTGCTTTATTATTTCATTTGCAGAACAAGGATTTATATTCCATATAACTTTCATTACTTCCCACTCTGATTCAGATATTTTTGGTATACTCGTCATATTAACTCCTCCTGAAAATATAATTACAATTGTAATCTATAATATTATTATAGTCCCTTTTCTTAATAATTTTCAATAGTACTTTATCCGATTGCTACCATTGCTAACACCCTCTCATCGCACACAGCGAAAGCGACTATCCAAGTGGGGGGATAAGCACTGCTATGCGCCTGGATAACGATTTCTCCTAAAGGATAACGCCTTCTAAGTGCTAAAAGCACTAAGAATCCTGTTAATAAGCATCAGGTGGAGTCAAAACTCAACCTGATGCCAAGAACTCTGTTTATCCGATCGCTACCATTGCTAACACCCCCATCTTCTTCAAAGTGGGGGATAAGCACTGCTACGCGCCTGGATAAGTTCTTCTAAGGTTCAGATGGGGAAAAGGTATTCCTTATAAGCAAACTCCACCTGAACCTAAGAATCTCTTGATATATTGTCCATACTTAAGGTTGTAGTAATCTAGCATATTTTCTAAATTATTTTTATTTAAAAAATTTATTAAATTACGTTGATTTTTGTCAATATGTACTTTATTATTTTATTATATTACATATTAAATGAAGTTAGAACTAAATTTTTAAGTAATCGTTATAAAATCATAAAGGGGGATTAAAATGACTTTTAAGGATTTCAAACTAAACAGTATTAGAACTAAATTAATTATTAGCTTAGTAGCAATTTGTGTAATTCCACTAATTATAGGAGGCCTTGGTTCCTATATGCAATCAAAGTCAATTCTCACAAATAAGTTAATGCTTACAAGTACTCAAACTCTCACAGAAATAGACAGTGGATTAACTAATTACTTTAATGGATTTTCAGATATAATTGATCTTACTGCAAATAATCCCGGTATTATAAATATTGATACAGACAATAATACTCCAATGATATCAGATATGCTAAAAGGTATAAAAGAAAGCGATAAGGACATATTTGATGTATATTACGGAACTGCCTCCAAAAAGTTTACTATGTATCCTATTTCAACAATGCCTGAGGGATACGATCCAACTACAAGGCCCTGGTATAAACAAGCTTTAACCAATAAAGGTAAAGTCGTAATAACTCCTCCTTATAAAGACATTGTAACTGGTAAAACTCTTGTTGGAGTTGTACAAACAGTAGAAAAAAATGGGCAAGTAGTTGGTGTTATTGGATTGGATTGTTCTCTAACTACACTTTCAGAAAGAATATCTACAAAGAAAATAGGTACTACAGGATATGTTTTTGTTTCTGATTCATCAGGTAATACCTTAGCACATCCCCAAAAAGAACTTATCAATACAAATGCAGCCACTAATCTATCTTTTTGGGATAAAGCAAAATCGGGGAACAGTGGATTTGTTAATTATACCTATAATGGTACTAGTAAATTTGGTGTATACCGGACAAATAAATTAACAGGTTGGAAGCTAGTGGCCACTTTAGATAAAAGTGAACTCACCAGGGATACAGACTCTATATTAGTTACAACCTTCTTAGTAATATTAATAATGGGACTAATTGCAACATTTCTTTCATTGTTTTTAAGCAAAGGAATATCTAATAATATTAAAAAATTAAAGGAAGTATTTTCTAAAGCCTCAAATGGAGATTTAACGGTGTCTATAACTGCTTCCACAAAGGATGAATTTAAAGATTTGGCTGCATCATTTAACTTAATGATGAAAAATATATCCAAGCTCATGAATAATGTTCTAAAATCATCTGAAACAGTGCTAGAAACGTCAACAAGTCTTGCAAGTATGTCTGAAGAAGTAACAGCTTCTGTAGGCGAAGTAGCAAAAGCTGTTGAAGAAGTTTCCTTAGGTGCAACTGAACAAGCTAAAGGTGCTCAAAATGGTGCTTCTGAAATGGAAGATTTATCAAATAAGCTGAAAGAAGTTAGTATTAGTTCTGATGAAATGGATAAAATTTCAAACGCCACTAAAAGATTAGGTACAAAAGGACTCTCTGTAGTAGATACTTTAACTGAAAAATCAAATAAAGCTAAAACAGTTACTACATCCGTCAATGACATAGTTTGTGACATGAATGAAAGTGCTAAACAGATAAATAGTATATCTGAAACAATATCTGAAATAACAGAACAAACTAATCTTTTAGCATTAAATGCAAGTATAGAATCTGCACGTGCAGGCGAAGCTGGCAAAGGATTTGCCGTCGTAGCAGAAGAGATACGGATACTTGCTGAAGAATCTCAAAATTCAACCAATGAGATAAAGAAAATTATAGAAAGTATACAAAATAAATCAGAGACAGCAGTAAGTGCTATTAAATCCGCTGAAAGCGCAGTAAATGAGCAATATTTAGCCGTAGATCAAACTCATAAAATATTTAAAGTAATTCTAAAATCAATTGAATCTATGATTGCTAAAGTTGATGAGGTAAAAACATCTATTTCCGATATAAATGAGAAAAAACAATCTACAATATCTGAAATTGATAATATTTCATCTATATCACAGGAAACAGCTGCAGCTTCACAAGAAACTACAGCTTCAACAGAAGAGATATCAGCCACTATGGAAGAACTTTCAAAACATTCTAGTAATCTTCAAATATTAGCAGAACAATTAGCATCTGAAATAAATAAATTTAAAATTAACTAATTGGCAAATTTAAGCTGCTATATCTTATATAGCAGCTTAATCTTAAATTATTTACTCAACTTTTTTAGTTAATAGTTAAGAATGAAGAATTAATAGTAATGTGGATTTTTTCCGTTACACTACAAAAAATCTTTAATTAAATTTTTGAAAGCTCGTTTTGCTAAAGCAAAACATTACTAAGCACTCACTTATATAAATTAAAAGATTTTTTGCGACAGCTAAAAATCATCCTTCACTATTAATTTTTCATTATTAATTCTTAACTTGCGAAGTTTTGCTTCGCAAGTTTTTTATCCGATCGCTACCATTGCTAACACCCCCATCTTCTTCAAAGTGGGGGATAAGCACTGCTACGCGCCTGGATAAGTTCTTCTAAGGTTCAGATGGAGAAAAGGTATTCCTTATAAGCAAACTCCACCTGAACCTAAGAATCTCTTGATATTAAGTCAAAATTTTATATGTGCGAAAGTTGAGTTAATTATAAAACCCAATATAATTCATTAATATCATCCTTATAAGCAAACTCCATCTGAACCCAAGAATCACTTTATAAATATCCTATTTACTAATTCTATAAGTTCATCCTTTACCCAATCCTTTTTAAAAAAATAAGTGGCTCCAAGATCTTCACATATTCCATTTTCATCTGAAAAGTCCTTTTCCCCTCCATCTGAAAGAATAATTATTTTTAAATCTTTATACTCTTTTTTTAATTCTATAAGGACTTCTATTCCGCTTTTTTTAGGCATATATATATCCGTAATTACTAGATCAATATTACCACTTTCTTTAAATACTTTAATTCCTTCTTCACCATCCCCTGCTTCATATACTTTATAATTTTCTTCCTCTAGAATTTTTCTTATAAATTGTCTCACACTTAAAGAATCATCAATTATTAATATATTTTTTTTACCCATAATTCTTTAAAACTCCCCTCATAAAGTTTATCTAATTTAGTACTTTTTATGCGATCCTACCATCGGTAACACTCCCATTAATTTTGTAAATCAACCATAAAGTTACCTAAGCATACAAATAATCACAAATTCATATTTTAATTATACAAAATATGAAAATAATTTTCTATAGTTTATACCATTTTGTTACAAATAATATTTTAAATCATTTACATATATAAAACTAAGTAGTATTATATACCTATAAGTTAATAAATTATTATGGGTGAACCAGTTTGGTTAAGAAGGTAAAACCTGACCCTTTGAACTTGATGTAGTTAACACTACCGTAGGGAGGTAAATTAATAAAGATATACTTTCAAGGAGTGTTTACAATATAAACACTCCTTTTTATTTTTAAAAATATATAGGAGAGCATATATCCAGAAAATGAAAGATTGGGAGTCCATGATACTATGAACAAAAAATTATATATAGTAACAAACAGGAAACTTGTAAAAAATAAGGACATGATTGATATATTAAAAGGTTCCATATTAGGTGGTGCAGATGCCGTAATCTTGCGTGAAAAAGATCTTTCTTACAGCCAACTACTTCCAATTGCTGAGAGAATAAAAAAAATTACGGATTCTAAAAATATACCCTTAATAATAAACAATAATATAGAAACAGCCTTAAAGGTAAATGCCAAAGGATTTCACACAAGTTATCAAGATTATATGAATAGCAATTTTAAATTAAAATGCACTGTAGGTGTATCTGTGCACAATACCTTGGAAGCTGTGAATGCACAAAAAAAAGGCGCAGATTATCTCCTTGCAGGACATATTTTTGAAACAAATTGTAAAAAGGGACTAAAAGGCAGGGGTATTTCATTTTTAAAAGAAATACTAAATAAGGTTTCAATTCCCATTATAGCAATAGGTGGAATAAATGAAAATAATATAGACACAGTACTAAAGACTGGAGTTTACGGTGCAGCCATAATGTCTCTTGTAATGGCTTCAAATGACCCCTTCACTACAACTTATAATCTAAAAAAGCATTTTAAAAAGATGGAGGTGTCATAAGATTTAGAGGGCAAACCTATTCAAGAGAAAAGATTGTTCAGCCTGTGGTAAAAAATATCTATAGAATAATAATTTTTAAGCATCAGTTAGCCTAAATTCTACCTGATGCTTATTTCTAAAGAAAAACTACTTAAATAAAGCTCAGAATCCCTTAAATGTACAACCTTGTAATATGTTACTTTAAGTATTACAATATATATGTATACATTTTTTTTTATCATAAACAAAACATAGATAAGAGGAGATTTTCATTATGGAAAGCACAAAGAACTTTAATGTGAGAAACGAAAGAAACCTCACAATGTTAGTAGATTTCTATGAATTTACTATGGGTAATGGGTATTTGGAAACCAATATGGGGAATAGAATAGCCTATTTTGATATGTTTTTCAGAAAGATTCCAGATGAAGGTGGTTATTGCATAATGGCAGGTGTTCAACAAGTTATAGAATACCTGTCAAATTTAAGTTTTACAGATGAAGATATAGAGTATCTCAGGGGCAAGGAACAATTTTCAGAATACTTTTTAAATTACCTGAAAGATTTTAGATTTTGCTGTGATGTATGGGCAGTACCCGAAGGAACTCCTATATTTCCAAATGAACCGCTAATAACTGTAAGAGGTCCCGCTATTCAAGCTCAGTTTGTTGAAACCATGATACTTCTAACTATAAATCACCAAACCCTAATTGCAACAAAAGCAAGTAGAATTTGTAGAGCAGCAGGCACCAGACCTGTAATGGAATTTGGTTCTAGACGTGCTCAAGCTCCTGATGCAGCTATATATGGTGCTAGGGCTGCTGTTATAGGTGGATGTAGTTCCACTGCTTGCTCTATATCTGAGCAAATGTTTGGTATACCTGCGGTAGGTACAATGGCCCACAGTTGGATACAACTTTTTCCATCAGAATATGAATCTTTTAAAGCCTGGGCTGAAGTATATCCTGATAATTGTGTACTGCTCATTGATACATACAATGTACTGAAATCCGGTCTGCCCAATGCTATAAAGGTTTTCAAAGAAATTTTGATTCCAAATGGTCATAAACCTAAGGGAGTAAGAATTGACAGCGGAGACATAACTTACTTAACAAAAGAATGCAGAAAAATACTGGATAGAGCGGATCTTGAAGATGTAAACATAGTTATTTCAAACTCATTAGATGAATTTATCATAACTGATGTACTTAGAGAAGGTGCCTGCATTGATTCTTTTGGTGTAGGAGAGAGACTCATAACTGCAAGATCAGAACCAGTATTTGGCGGAGTATATAAGCTATCTGCCATAGAGGATAAAAAAGGTAGTATAATACCTAAAATAAAAATAAGTGAAAATGAAGAGAAAATAACTAACCCTGGATTTAAAAAGGTATACAGAATTTATAGTAAAAAAGGAAATAAAGCAATTGCAGATTTAATAACCTTAGAAGATGAAGAAATAAATAAGGATGAACCTATAGAAATATTTGATCCAGTTTTTACTTGGAAAAGGAAAAAAATAAGAGATTATTATATAAAAGATTTAAGAATAAAAATATTTGATAAAGGAAAACTTGTATATACCTGCCCTGATGTATTAGACATAAGAGATAGAGCAAAAGAAGAATTGTCCAGATTGTGGCCTGAAGTGCTGAGATTTGAAAATCCTCATCATTACTATGTAGATTTATCTGAAAAACTCTGGGATTTAAAACATCAACTTCTCAGTAAATATTCTTCAACTTATGTAGAATAATATTAATGCAATTTGTAAAGGGACATGTAATAACTTTATTACCTGTCCCTCTATCCTACGGCTGCAGCCTCTGGATAACACCTTCTAAGTGCCTAAAGGCATTAAGCATTCTGTTAATAAATTATATCTCATTTCTAATTATATCCGTAAATTTATTTATTATTAGTGCCGTAAACCCCCATATAGTATAATCTTCATATGTATAAAAATATGACGGCATTTTCCCTCTCCTAAAATGAAATAACCCTCAATTGTAAAATGAATTTTATAATGTTATACTTTAAAATGTCATAATTAATTATATAATGTTTTTAATAAAACATATACATAAATATTAAATAAGTGGAGTGATGTACTTTGAAATGGAAAAATACTAGTTTATTACTTACATTTATTTTCATATTTTGTTTATCTTTTATTGTACTTGCTGATAATTCAACTGCACTACCTGAAATATACGGTAAAGCAGCCATAACAGTGGACATGCAGACAAATGAAATAATATATGAAAAAAATGCAGATATTAAAATGTACCCTGCCAGCACTACAAAACTTTTAACAGCTATTCTTCTTGAAAAAAATAAAAAACCAGGGGATATGCTAACATACACAGCTGATGCTAAAGCTCAACCACCGTCCTCTTTAAATAGAGATCTACACGCAATAGATGTAGGTGATACCATGTCTGCTGAAGATGTAATGGATGGACTTTTAATGTATTCTGCCAATGACTTAGCATACGTCGTAGCAGAAAATATATCTAAGGATGCACCTACATTTTCTGACAAGATGAATGAAAAAGTAAAAAACCTAAATTTAAAAAATACTCACTTTGTAACACCAAATGGTCTCCATAATCCAAGTCACTATACTACACCCTACGATATGAGTGTTATAGCAAGACAAGCCTTTAAAATTCCACGTATACAAAAGGCTATGGAAAGACCTGCAAATACTATAAAAACTACAAAAGGACTTGCTTTTCCCATCAAAAACACAAATAAACTTTTAGGCAAAGATGGCTGCATTGCAGGTAAAACTGGATATACTGATCCAGCTGGAAGATGTCTAGTTGCAATTTATAACAGAAATGGAAGGCAAATAGTAGGAGTCGTAATGGGTTCAGTTTATGATCCTGCAGACAGTTATGTATTTAATGATATGGAAAAAATAATAAATTGGAGTTATTCAAAAGAAACTGTTGTTTTACATAAAAAAGATTCTATAATAGGAAGAAAAGAAGTTACCTACAATCCTATTTCTTTTATAGGTATTAAAAAAAGCTTAGAAGTGCCTATTAAAATTAAAGATGATGTAACATATTATGATAATGATTTAAATAAAAAGGACTTGAAAGAAACGATAAGCATTAAAAATACTTCTGTAAAAGCTCTAAAAGGTGAAGTTCCCCTGGGAACACTTACTGTAAGCCAGCGTGAGCTCTCCAAGAATTATAATATTTATTCGGATCTGCCAAAACAGATCTTAGATAAAAATGTTATTTCCTTTTATGCTGCAATTTTTATACTGCTATTGATATTGATATTTATTTTTATTCTAGCACGTATAAAGAGAAGCCGTAATAAAAGACGTCGTTATTTATAATAGTTTATGTAAAAAACTAATCAAGCTAACTTAAGATAAACAGAGTTCTTGGCATCAGATGGAGTTTTAACTCCACCCGATGCTTATTAACAGGCTTTTCTTAGTGCCTTTAGCACTTAGAAGGTGTTATCCTTTAGGGGAAATCGTTATCCAGGGACGTAGCTGCTCGCAACGTACACTTGGAGAAGAAGTGGGAGTATTAGAGCAGGTAGTCATCGGATAAAAAATTGTTCCCATGAAATTTCATAGGAACAATTTTTTTATTGGATTTCATCTGGATGAAATCTTGATTGATATTTTAAACTCCTTCTGCAACCATATCCATAGGTCTTTCACTAGCCTTCTCCATCTTATCTGCAACGTAATTTGCCAGATCTACAGTTCTACAGGAATAAGCCCATTCATTATCATACCAGGATACTACTTTAATCATATTATCCTTTAACACCATAGTTGAAAGACCATCTACTATAGAAGACCTGTCGTCTCCTTTATAATCTATAGATACCAGTGGTTCTTCAGAATATCCCAGTATTCCTTTCATAGATCCCTCAGAAGCTCTTTTAAAAGCTTCATTTACTTCTTCTACTGTAACAGATTTTGAAAGCTCACATACCAAGTCTGTAATAGAAACTGTAGGTGTAGGTATTCTAAGTGCAAAACCATTTAATTTTCCCTCTAAATTAGGCAGTACCTTTGCCACTGCCTTAGCTGCTCCAGTAGTAGTTGGGATTATAGATTCCCCTGCAGCTCTAGCTCTTCTCAAATCCTTGTGAGTTTTATCAAGCAATTGTTGGTCATTTGTATAAGAATGAACTGTAGTCATAAGGCCTCTTATAATTCCAAAATTGTCATCTAAAACTTTCGCAAAAGGTGCCAGACAATTAGTTGTACAGGATGCATTTGAAATAATATTATGAGACTCAACATCAAATTTTTCTTCATTTACTCCCATAACTATAGTTATG
>DAIMMR010000459.1:1589-3043 GCA_036720575.1 Clostridium sp. | reverse complement strand
TCAATCCTAAAGTTATTTTTTCAAAGTTAGGTTTCAAACTAACTAAATTTGCTTCAACAAAATTAATTAACCAATCAAAATAATCATCAAATAACTTTTGTTTATTAGTTATATATGACTCTCTAAACCATTGCGGAATTTTAATAGACGCTTTTCTTTTTAATACTAAATTACCTTCTCTAAAATATTTAGTATCTTGTGGGAATATCCTCTTTATCTCTTTAAAAATAGTGTTTCGAGGAAAATCTCGAGTTGCCCATTCCCTGAAAACAGAATCTTCAATAAAATCATAATCAAAATGATTAATAAATGTTTTTTTGCTAAATTTATTAATGCCATCTACAATTAGTTTTATTTCTGTTGAAATTACATCACAGTTCTCGTCTTCATAATAAAATAATTGCCTTACGCTTAGAGGGGGGGTTCTAATAAAACATTCCCCCCCTTTATCTATCGAAATTAGTTGGTAATCACCGAAAAATTCAGTTGAATCATTTATCTGGTCAAAAAATTCGCATATATCTGGATTTCTTAGATTATTGTTAACACTTACAATTCCATTAATCAACAATAGCCTATCTTCATCAGTGTAATAAGAATAACCATGAACTTCATGGTCAATATGGTCATAGGGATAAATATAAACAATAAAATTAGATATTTCAAATTTAATGGCCTCTCTAGAAATCAAAGAGGGAGCATTAGGCGAACTTAACAATTGTTCATTTATTTGTTCATCTTCAAATGAATCTTTTTTGGATATCAAAATGAAATGCATACTCTCACCAATTCAAAAATTTATCAAGACTTTTTGTAAATGAAATTATAAATTTTTATTTTTATAACATAAGATAAGTATTATCTTAAGCCTGATCCGGATTTACATTTTTTGTGAAGAAGTTTCCTATTTTTCCACGTTTAATGACGTATTATTATTCTATTTACATTTATATCCCTTAAAGCATAGTTTTTTTAATAGTTTTGATGGTTAATAACAGCATGGGTAAGTAAAGACATAACGTTAAATATCAAGTGTGACAAAATTCTGTTTAGTTTCATAATCACAATCGTTAATTATACATTTGATGGAGTTAACATGATATCTTTTAAAAATCCTTTGAATTTTATTAAGAAAGCAAACAGAACATTCAATATATACCTTGAAAATTACAAAAGAATAGATTCTTTTTTAAATTCATATGAAAGAAATCAAGAAAAAACAAACAACTTCCTGAAAAAATACGAAGAAAACCAAGAAATAACAGAAGCATTCCTAAACGCCTTTGTGGATATATACGGAGAAAACCAAGAAAAAACAAACAACTGCCTGGAAAAATACGAAGAAAACCAAGAAAAAATTGAAACTTCCCTAAACGGATTCCTAGATACATACGAAGAAAACCAAGAAAAAATTAATTCTTGTATTGATTCTTATAATTCCATAAAGGAAAATT
>DAIMMR010000459.1:0-1489 GCA_036720575.1 Clostridium sp. | reverse complement strand
AACCAAGAAAAAATTAATTCTTGTATTGATTCTTATAATTCCATAAAGGAAAATTTGAAGAGGGCTATTGATACCTTCAATCAAAATTATGATATTTGCAAGGAATATTTCTTTAAGGGTGATGAAAATTCATATGAAATGATGGACACCGATCAATTCTTCCAAATGTGCTTTTTTAATAATATCAAACTTTTATCTCATTCCACATCAGAAAATAGAATATACCTCGAAACTGAAGAGAGGATTAAACTTTTGACAAATAATCGTTTTTATACTATTGGTGAAATTTATACTCGGGATGGATATTCCGTACCACAACTATATCAGTTTAAAGAATTTGTTGTTTTTGATATAGGAATGAATAGAGGATATGCTGCACTGAAATTCGCTAATTATGATTCCTGCAAAGCCGTCTACGGTTTTGAAATAAGTCAAGAAACTTATGATTTTGCTTTAGAGAATCTTGACCTAAACCCAGAGTTAGCTCATAAAATAAAAACATACAACTTTGGGCTTTCCGATAAAGAAGATGAAATAGACATATACTGTCTTCCAGGTTCCGATGGAATCACAACTACCGAATTAGAGTTCACAAATGTCCAAACGGAATGGTTAAAAGGTAAAGAACAAATGAAGATTAAAAAAGCAAAGGTAAAAGAGGCAAGTGCAATTATATTAGATATCATCAAAAAGGATAATATCAATTCAAATATCGTATTAAAAATAGACACTGAAGGTTCAGAACATAAAATTCTTGATAATTTAATAAATAACGATGTGTTAGATAAAGTAGATTTAATTATGGGTGAAAACCACTTATTAGGAGACGATTTAGACGAGAAACTAGTTGGATTTAAAAATATTAGCAAAAAATTCTATACAAATGATATATACAGTTTTTGCTATGTAAAAGATGAATATTTTAAAAAATTACCCCAGGCAAAATTTTAATAAACCAACAAATTATTCAAAGAAAATTTAAATAATTTATAGAAAATATTTATCTATTTCTTGCAAAAATCCAATTAATCATATTTTTAACGGACGCATTAATCCATTAACTTTATTATTAATTCTATCCTTTTTTCAAATGTAAAGTTAAATAAATCAATTCTATCGAATGATTCTTCTTTTTTCTCATCATTGATTAAATAATAATTAGTAAGTGATTGAAGATCATCACGATTATCATAAGTCACCACCGTATCTCCAAAAACATCCTCTACCCCCCTAACTTTATCCGAAATAATAAAAGCCCCACAGGCAGATGCATCGAATAGACGGTTGGAAAGGAATCCCTTATCCCTCATATCATCCCAGTGATCACAAAGGAGAATTTTACATGAAGAATATGCTTTTCTTAATTCGCTATTGGGTATGTGATCTCCTTTAATGTACTTCTTATCAATCAATCCTTCCCATCCTGCACCGTACACTGCCAGGTCCTCCTCAGTGGGCAGTAAATCCTTGATTATCTTCCGGTGCACTC
>DAIMMR010000458.1:0-3052 GCA_036720575.1 Clostridium sp. | reverse complement strand
AATTGCAAGGGACTGTCTGGCAGAAGCAATGTTAAGACTTGATAAAGCGGGATACAAGATAGTTTTCCATGTTCATGATGAAGTGATATTAGATGTACCAAATGGCTTTGGATCATTAAATGAAGTAAATAAAATCATGGGAGAACCTATAGAATGGGCTCCCGGACTTCCACTAAAGGCAGACGGGTTTGAAACAAGTTATTATAAAAAAGATTAAGCAAGGTGGTGAAAAGTATGAACACTGAGGTTAATTCTAAAATAAAGTTGAAGAATGATGGAATTATTAATATTGCTGTAGGTAGAAATCGTAAAGAATTAAAGTGGAAAAATAAACAAATGAAATGGTCAGAGTTTTTAGATAGAGTGAGTCAAACTACAAGGACAGCAGAAACCTACGAAGAATATAAAAAACTTTCAAAGGGTGAGCAGGATAACGTTAAAGATGTTGGCGGCTTTGTTGGTGGTACTTTAAAAAATGGAAGAAGAAAAAGTAATTCACTATTAAATAGATGCCTTCTTACTTTAGATGTTGATTATGGAAAAGAGGGATTATGGGATACCATTGAAATGTTATTTGATTTTGGATGCTGTATATATACAACCCATAAGCACAGTAAAAATAAGCCGAGGTTTAGGTTGATCATTCCTCTAAGCAGACCAGTAAATCCAGAGGAGTACGGAGCTGTGTCCAGAATGGTTGCAAAGGATATAGGTATAGATTATTTTGATGATACAACATATGAACCTTCAAGGCTTATGTACTGGCCTTCTACATCACAAGATGGAGAATTTGTTTTTAAATATATAGATGAAAAGTGGTTAAATCCAGATGAAGTTTTAAATAAATATGAAGATTGGCATGATACTTCATTTTGGCCTGAATCTTCAAGAAGTATAAAAAAGAGAGAAAAGTTGGCAGATAAGCAGGGAAATCCAAGAGAAAAAGGCGGCATAATAGGAGCTTTCTGCAGAAGTTATACAGTAATGGATGCTGTAGAAAAGTTTTTAAGTGACACCTATGTGCCATGTGCTGATAAGAATAGATACACTTATACTAAAGGTTCAACTTCAGGGGGACTTGTTATTTATGAAAATGGTGACTTTGCTTATTCTCACCATGGAACAGATCCGGTGTCAGGTAAACTTTGCAATGCCTTTGATTTAGTAAGACTTCATAAGTTTGGCAGCCTAGATGTAGATGTTAAAGAAGGAACGCCAGTTGTAAAACTTCCGTCATATCAGGCTATGATGGATTTTGTAAGAAAAGATGAAAAGGTAAAGGTTACTCTAGGAGAAGAAAGGTTGAGTGCAGTAAAGGAGGACTTTACTTTAATAAATGATTTAAGAGATGTAGATACAGAATGGTTAAAATTACTTGAAGTTGATAAAAGAGGTTTTTATAAATCTACAATAGGCAATATAGTTTTAATACTTGAAAACGATCCTTATTTAAAAGAGAAGATAGCTCTAAATGAGTTTTCACATAGAACTGTTATAAAAGAAGATCTTCCATGGCATAAGCTAAAGAACATAGAAGAAGGGGAAACGTGGAAGGACAGTGATGATGCTGCCTTAAGATATTATATTGAAAAAGTATATGATATAACATCACCTACAAAGATAAATGATGCACTACTCATTGTAGAAGAAAAAAATAAATATCATCCAATAAGAGACTACCTTGAAGAAATTGCTTGGGATGGTATAAGGAGAATTGAAACATTATTTATTGATTATCTTGGCGCGGAGAACAATGTTTACACAAGAACAGTAACTAGAAAAGCTATGGTTGCAGCAGTAGCTCGTGTATTTGTACCTGGAATAAAGTTTGACTATATGCTGGTTTTAGTTGGAAAGCAGGGTATAGGAAAAAGCCATATTATAAGCTTGTTAGGCCAAAATTGGTATTCAGATTCTTTAAATACAGTGCAGGGGAAGGAAGCTTACGAACAGCTTCAAGATGCATGGCTTATTGAAATGGCCGAATTATCTGCAACAAAGAAAGCAGAAGCTGAAGCAGTAAAACATTTTATATCAAAACGAGAGGACATTTATAGAGTTGCCTATGGTAAGAGGGTTACTAAATTTCCAAGGCAGTGTGTATTCTTTGGAACTACTAATGACAATGATTTTTTAAGAGATAAAACGGGAAATAGGCGATATTGGCCTGTAGTTGTAGGAATAAACAAAAGTAATAAAAATTTGTGGACAGATATGACTCAAAATGAAATAGACCAAATATGGGCCGAAGCTTTGAAGCTGTGGAGAAATGGAGAAAAATTATTTCTTACACCTGACTTAGAAAAAGAAGCTGTTAAGGTTCAAGAACAGCATACAGAGGAAAGTTCTAAAGAAGGTTTAATTAGAGAGTACCTTGATAGGTTGCTGCCTGAAAATTGGGGCGACCTTGATATTGGAGCACGAAGAATGTTTATCCATGATACTGATTTTGGAAAGGCAAAAGAAGGAACTGTCAAAAGGGATAGAGTGTGCGCAATGGAAATATGGGTGGAGCTTTTTCAAGCAGATCCAAAGCAAATGACACCCGCCCAGTCAAGAGAGATTAATGACATTTTAAGAAAGATTGAAGGGTGGCAGCCCTATTCTAAGGGAAGTGGAAAACTTAAATTTGGTAAAAACTATGGACTTCAAAGAGCATTTATAAGAACGTATCCTTAAGTATCTATTAATAGATTTTTTAGTAGCGTATCTATTGTATCCTTAAAAATATAAAGTTCCTATAAGCATAATATTTATAAAAATTAAAGTATCTTAAATATCCATAAAAACATGGTATAGATACGGTTAAGGATACCTTTAGAATTTAGGAATATAAGACTTTAAGACTATTAGTATCTTATATATCCTTATTACTATATAGAGGTATATAAAATATAGAAATACCTATATACACATATCCTATATACGCGCCCGCGTAAGGAAAACAGCCTATTAAAGATACTGTGGATATCTTTGAAAGAAGGTATGAAATGTTAGAAAGTAAAGTAGAAAATAGGTTAAAAGTTGAAGTTGAAAAATGTGGTGGTATGGC
>DAIMMR010000457.1:0-3062 GCA_036720575.1 Clostridium sp. | reverse complement strand
TGTAATACTAAATTATAAAAATAGAGTGGATAAATTTAGTTTGTTTAATACATATATTGCAATTAAAAGGTATGTCAATTACTCAAAAGGAATATCCTACCCATCCATCAAAACTCTAATGTTCATTACAAATGTTATAAGTAACAACACTATTATGAATTATATAAGAATATTAGAAGACCTAAACTTAATTATCTGCACTAGAAAGGATGAATATATAATTAATAATAATGGAGTTAAAAGACCCAATAACGAATATCAAATAAAAACAATAGGAGGATAATTATAATGAAGTTTTTGTATGGTTATGAGAATTTTTTAAATGCTTGTATAAAGCAATTAAATGAGAAAAAAGTAGAAGGCAAAGAGATTGCAAAGTTTCAAAATATATACATAATTAATGAATTCTTAAGAAAGTATGAAAATAATCTTGTAATTCAAAATGGTAGATTTCAGATATTTAATAACATATTCTTAATGATAAAAAGAGGAAGGATAAGAGACGTAAATGAAAGAATTATTTGGACAATATCTAAAATCAAAGATTTTAATGAGGAAAAAGATATGACACTTGAGGAAATATTAGAAAGTGTAAACCATTTCTTTTACGGGGACATCCAGTTTTTAGAATCTTTTATAACCAATACGAACAATATAAATAATAAATTATATCCTAAAAGAATTGATGTTGTTCAAGCATTAGAACATACAAATTTACTAATTCCTGTAGTTTATAAGGGTATAAATACATTAAATAAGAGAGGGGTTTATTTTATTTATGACAAAGACAAAGAAATCGCATATATCGGCAAAAGCAATTCATCCGTGCTTGATAGAGCTATGCACTCTACAATGGAAAGACGATTGAAGGATTTTTCTAAAATTGAAATATTTCTAACAGATAGCGAATACGATACCGATTTGCATGAGATTAACTGTATAAAAACTTACAAACCTTATTTAAATATCGCAGACAAGGATGGAGATGCGATGGAATGTAAAGAACTCAACCCTTCACAAATATTAATTGAATTAGATCAATCCGAACATCATGCTTATACTTATAAAACACTTAGGATTGTTACGTCTATTACATTGGAATTTCTCAAAAGAAATGGTAACGACTTGTATTTTAGAAATCCTGAAAACATAGCAATGCTTAATGCAAAGGGATTTGATTTCAAATACGAATCGGAAAGAAGAAAAAAATATGAAAATGCACTAAGTACAATAAAAAATAATTATACTGATTGCATATTAGTAAAAAGAACAGGTAAAAGAGGCGATATTAAATATACATGGCTTAAAAAGTAATAATATATATACTATCCTAGCCTAATAAATAAATTATAAAAAATAAGTTGACAATGCAGGAAATATATGGTATTCTATAGGTAGGGTAGATGATATAATATTATTAAAAAGGGGAAATAGAAATGGCTGAATTTTGTAGGAGTTGTTATATAAAGAACTTCGGTAATCTTGTTAAGAAAAATGACAAAATAGTAGAAAGCAAAAGAGCAGACATATGTGAGGGTTGTGGTAAGGTTAAACCAGTAGTGCTGAAAGTTAGAAAAAAGATGTTTTGGGAGAAGTAGTTAAATCAAGTAATTTATGATGAAAGGAGACTTAATTATGATAACTAAAATACATGAATATAAGGGATATAAAATACAAAACATTCCTTATGGTAGTGAACCAAGATGGTTTATATATAATAGTGAGATGATAAGGGTTGATACTTACCCTAAAAACAAATTGAGGGATGCGAAAGAATGGATAGATGCTAAGCTAAGTCAAAATGCATATATGAGATTAATGAGTATGGAAGACCAAGCAGCAAAAGATGGATGGGCAGATGATTTTAGACTTATGGTATGGAATACTCTTGAGAAGATGTTGTCTGAAGGTAGCTATAATAAGATTTTAAAAAGTTTAGTAGATGAAATCGAAAAGGGATTTAATGAAGGTCAATAAAACTAAAATTTTAAGAGGATTTAAACGGCTATATTACTAGGTTGTAGGAGGTGAAAAAGTGGAAGATAATCATTTAGCGATATTTAATATAAATAAATTAAAATTTAAAGTACATGGCAAAGAAATAGATATAAAACAATATAATTATTATAAAAAAGAGGTGGGAATGCCACCGAGAGATTTTAATTATTATAAATATCTATTATATAACTCAATTATATTACACGGTTATGAACTATATGATTTAGATTTTTATAAAGATGTTTATTTTAATTTTTTAGAATATAGGAAAGATGTTGCAACTTGGAGAGTAGAGTTAGAGAATTTAAAACGTGCCTATAATCTAATTTTAAATTCATCTAGTCTTATAAAGTATATTAAAAATAAAAAAAAGGATAAAAAGATACCCAAAGATGATTATCCAATCTGTGGTATTTATATTATTAGAAACAAAATTAATAATAAAAAATACGTTGGGTCTTCTGTAGATATTTATAAGAGATGGAATGAGCATATTAATTATTTAAACAATAATATGCATTTAACAAAAAAACTTCAAAAGGATTGGAATATCTATGGTAAGGATAATTTTGATTTTGGAATTTTAGAAGTATTGCCAAATAACATTAGTAATATTAACTTGCGTGCAAAGGAAAGAGAGTGGATAGAAAGGTTACATAAAAATATATATAACACAGGAAATCCAATTAATGATTTAGATTATTTTAAAATTAAATATGGTAAATATGATAATAATTTGTTCAATGTTGTAATGGCTATTATAAATGACGGTTGCTCTACTGAAAATGATAAAACTAATATGTTAAAAATGATAGAAAACAAAATTAATATTCAATCTATTTACAATTAAAAGGAGATTATGGAATGTTAAACAAATATATTTTTACAATATCAAATGAGGAATTTGATATCTTTGGATTATGTGAAGCAATGGCAAAAGCTATTTTTATCGAAATCTGTGAAAAATATTCTTCAACTAAAGATGAAATTTCAAAAAAATATTGGAATGAAATCTTAGATAATATTTTAAATAACAATTACAAGTTAATAAAAGGTTAATTTTA
>DAIMMR010000456.1:0-3065 GCA_036720575.1 Clostridium sp. | reverse complement strand
TTATTTTTATCTATTCCTCGACGAAAAATATTTTTTATATTACTTCCAAAATAGCTGGGTATGATTTCTGCATAGCTAAAAAGATTGCAGACTTCACATAAATCTCTGGCAGCTTTTAAAGCACGTTCGTTATCTTCATCCCAATTGTCACCGTCACTTACATAAAATGTATATACGTTCCAGTAAGCAGGATTATAATTTTCTTCAATTACCTCAAGAGCTTTATTTAATCCGCTGGATATATAGGTTCCACCAGATTCTACTTTGTGGAAGAATTCGTTTTCAGTAACAACCTTTGCTTTAGTGGAGTGAGAAATAAATTTAATTTCTACATTATTGTATTTAGCTTTTACAAATTGATACAAAATAAAGAAAAAAGATCTAGCTAAGAATTTTCTAGTGCTGTCCATGGAACCTGATGTATCCATTACGCATATGACAGCAGCATTTAATTCACGCTTTTTTTTCTCCTTTATCCTGAAATATCTTAAATCTTCCTGTCTGAAAGGAAATCTTGAGTCTATATCTTTAGAAATAGTTTTATTTTGAAGTATTGGGTCTTTAGAAGCTTCTCTAATATCTCTTTTAGAGTTTTGCTGCCTTTTTAGCTTTTCTATAACAGTTTTTTTCTTAGCAAGCCTTGGATTTATTCCATTTCTTTGATATCCTGCTTTTTTTAAGGATTTTTTAGACAGTAGTTCTGAAAATTTTTTTTTGTCCATCAAAGGTAGTTCCATATCTTCAAGAAGGTAATTCATAAGTTCCTCTAGGGTAATTTCCGTTTCGTACATATCTTCCCCTTCTTCGTTACCTGCACCGCCTTTGCCTTTCCCACCACTTTTCTCTAGGGATCTTCCAATTTTATCTCCTCTTTTTTGTGATCCATCCCCACTTCCAACTTGGGAGCTGTTATCTCCATATATAAAGTGGTATTCTTTGATACCCTTTATGGGAATTTTAATTTTTTTATCTTTACTCTGACCTATAATGCTTTCTTCTGATATTATATCTGCCAGATTATCCTTTATGGATTTCTCTACTAATTGCTTGTGGCGCCTTCTATCTTCTAAGGATCTATCATGGTGATCCCTTGGATCAAATTCTCTAAAAATAGCCATAATATCAATCCTTCCATAGGTTGTTGGCAGCATATTTTAAAATAACGTCACAGCAGTGGTCACAATATCCATCTGCCTTCATTTCCTCAACCATGGAATTATATTTTTCGTTTTGTTCCTTGCCCCTTACTTTCGATTTAGTTATAACTCTGGATAGTTCTTTTACAGATGCAGTGAGCTTTTTCTCAATAGCTTCTTTGAGAGGTTCGTAGGAAGTATAGCTGATTTTTCCTCCATTTCTTATAACGTAGAACATATATGAAGTTACATCTGTTCTAAATCCTTTTGCAGAATTTTCGGAGATGCCGATATGTTCTTCTATGGATCTCATGAAAGTCTCATCTGGTTCTAATTCTTCTCCAGTAGATTGATCTTTAATTTTATTTTTATTTACATAAGCTTCTGCATGATCTAGATAATTGTCAAAAAGACTTTCTGCCTGTTCTTTAAAACTGTGAATAAAAGCTCTGGTTATTTCTTTTTCCAATACTTTGTTGTATTCTTTTCTAATGGTATCTTTTATAAAAGTTAAATATCTTTGTTTATCATCTTCAGCTGTATCCAAATCTTTAACTGCTTTTGTTAAGCTTTCTATTACGCTAAGAGGATTTATACAGTTGTACTCTGAGTTTGAAAGTGCACTATCTAAGGCTTTTACTATAAACCTAGTGGAAATGCCTGTCATTCCTTCTCTAGAACCTGCTTCCTCTTTTAATTCTGAAAAGTCAATTTTTTTAGTTGTGCCTTTTTCAACTATATCTTCTCCATTGTAAATTTTTAATTTTGTCATAGGATCTACCTTGTTTGAAGGTGAAAGTCTGGATAGAATTGCGAACATTGCTGCTATTTCTATGGTATGAGGTGCTATATGTGCATTAAATTGACTCTTGCCAAGTATTTTTTTATATATTTTAATTTCTTCATTTAATTCCATGCAGTAAGGAACTTCAACTTTTACTATCCTATCTAGTATTGCTTCGTTAGTATGGTCAGATTTAAATTTATTCCATTCAGATTCATTGGAATGTGCTAGAATAATTCCATCAAAATAAATCATTGAACCCTTACCTGGAGATGGAACTGATTTTTCTTGGGTAGCTGTAATTATTGTGTGAAGATATTCCACATCATTTTTAAAAACTTCAATAAATTCTACAAGCCCTCTATTACCTACGTTGAAAGCACCATTTAGCGAGAATATTCTAGGATCATCTTCAGGGTACATATCCATCTTTGATATATCAATAGAACCTGTGAGTACGGATGTATCTTGATTATTAGGGTCAACCGGGGGTACTACTCCAATGCCTTTTCTTGATCGTATGGAAAAGTCAGTAGTAGTTACAGGAAATTTTTCATATTCCCCACCGTAATCATGCTTTAACCTATATTTACAAACAGGGCATAAATCCCCTTCAATTTCTACACCGAGTGCTTTTTCAAAACTTCCCTTTAAATGTTTTGGTATAAGGTGTAGAGGCTCTTCTCTCATAGGACATCCTTCAAGAGTATAAATAGGTTCTGAGGTTTCAAGGGCTTTTTTAATTGATTCTACTAGAGATGATTTACCAGCTCCTACAGGACCTACTAGATAAAGTACCTGTCTTGATTCTTCTCCCATCATTGCTGCAGAATGGAAATAGTTAACTAGTTTCATTATGACTTTGTCAATTCCAAAAAAGTCATTTTTGAAAAAGTTATACCTTCTAATTGGTTCATTTCCATATAATTTTTTTATTCTTGGATTTTCTTCAGGTTTTAAAACTTCATAACCTTTATTCATTATAATATCATACATTCTTCTATGAGATAATTTTACGATTTTAGGGTTCTTTTTTACAATTTCTAAGTACTCTAGAAAAGTTCCTTTAAACTCATGCTTTTTTCTTATTTCCCTGTCTTTTTCAATTATATCCTTAAAGTTCATATTCTCCTCTCCTTTTTATT
>DAIMMR010000455.1:0-3074 GCA_036720575.1 Clostridium sp. | reverse complement strand
CGATTACTTGGTTGAAGTCATACTGCATCATGTCTTCCTCCTTAAACAAATTGCTGTCATTTATGGGTCCGAATAATATTACTGATTCTCTTTCTCTATTCGTCAATAAACTCCAAACTCCCTGTAGTTTCCCCTTTTTTATTGCCTAATTATCTTGGTTTGACACTCAGCCTCATAATAATAAATCCGGAGCAATTTAAAGCCGGAGGCTTGTACTCAAGAGAAATAGGGATCTTTGGAAAAGCAATACAGCATTGAACTTAAAGAGCAAATTTTAAGAGAATGATTTAAAGATCAGAAATTATTGTTTCTGTTAAACTAAAATTACCCCAGATAATAATTGAAAAGTACCCCACCCTAAAATATACTTTTACGTATTACAAGAAAAACTCTAATACGTAGAAGGGTGCGGGGAGATTGATTAAACTGGGCTTTTATCTTGCATCCAAATTTTGATTATCCGAATTTACCTTGACTTTTGCTTAGAAGGTACGAAATGTGAGCTGTAAGGTAGGTATTTAGTAAAAACACAAAGCCAACCTTTTTCTTCAGATTGGCTTTTTTAGATTCAAAGACGATTGTTTTTCGTGAACGGTTTTCTATCTTAACTCTTTATATCCGGTATATACTATCCATAGATAGGCCAGCGTTTTAGGGATCATTAGCATTCCAACCACTCGATTAGTAGTAGCAAATAAGACCACTGGTAAATAACAAGCAAAAGAGATTATGATCGCGATTCCGATTTTTTTAAAAATCTTATCTTTATACTGAGTAGCTTTCCTAACAATTAAATAAACCAATAACGCTCCCAGAATAGTAAAAGGAATATTTCGATATATTCCCCAGGAGATAGGAGCATCAGATAAAGTCCATTGGTTTTGCGGCATTAAGCATAATATTATTCTAGCCGCAACCAAGATTCCAGTGAATACTCTGGGAGAGTGCTCCTCTTTGAGTTCAAATCTCAACTCCCAAATTCGAAAGAGAAATGCATAAAACAAGGTCATTGTGAGCGATGTAATTAACTTTCCAATCCCTAAAGATACTGAATGGGCTTCTAAACCTGTCGTCAATAAAGCATATATTCGTGGAATCAAATGAAAGGAGTCTCCAGCTGCTAAGGTGAGTCCCATTAAACCAAATAACTTCACCATTTTCTTGTTTTTACTAGTCTTCAACATTTTAATTGACATGTAAAACACGGAAGTTAAATAAAACACATGAAAAATCGGTTCAAAAAATACCATCTTCATCGCCTCGGTTAGTTATCTTTTAGATGAACAATGTTCATTTGGGTTCATTTAAAAATCATATCATCACTAGATATGATTTATTGAATTACTGCTTTTAAAATCCTTTCAAAGAATTGATAATCAAAATAGGGCATTTGTACCATAGAAATAAAATTAATCAGTATAAAACTTGCCATATTATTGGAGTTAAAGCTTTTGACGTTTTCTTTATGATACACCTCTTTTACCAGCAATTCTTCTATTATTCCGATTAGCTGATCAATATAAAGGTTTTTCCTTTTTAAACCACTTTCGATATAATCCGGTGAAGAATAAAGTTCATGATGCAGCCATATTTCTCTAAATCTCTTTATGAACTGAGCAAGATCAGAGAAGAGTTTTTTAAGCTTGATGTAAAATCCTTCCTGGGAATTCAAGATCGGTTCAATATCGCAAAAATATTCCTCCCAAAAATCGGTCATCATCTCGACAATCAGTCCTTTTTTCGTGGGAAAATAATTGTAAATTGTGCCAACAGCAATACCACATTCTTTAGCTACTCTTCTAATGCTAATTTGGGAATAACCTTCATTCTCTAAAATTTTTTTTGCTTCACTTAAAATAAGCTCCCTAGGGTCTTCGATTATACGTGGCAATTTAACACCCCAAAAATTCACGTTGAACATTGTTCATTTAAATTTTATTACTAGAAGTCTATTTTGTCAATTGTTTTTTCTTGCTCCTGCTCTTTTCCCCATATCCCATTAGCAAATTTTCCTCTTTTGAAGATCTTTCTTCCTTTGTTTTTTTCTACCAGATCCAGACAAACTTGCTCAATCGTCACCGGATCGGTCGAAGCAAACACTCTGATATCCTTAGCCAAAATAAACTTTCCCCTTAGTTAGTAATAATTTCCCCTATCTCTTCTATAAAATGATTGATATCCGTTTCTAAGAATTCAACTGTTTGCGGTAAAAGCTCTAATAAATGTTCAAGCCTTTCTCTTATTAAATTAAACCCGTAGATATTTCGAAAGATATGACGAAATCCTCGAAATTCATTTAATAGATCCCTAGTTTTTTTATTAATCACAACTGGACGTACTTTTGTTATAGCAATGGACATTTGATTAAGTAACTCTACATGCCATTCATTACTTTCCGGCAACAAACCATCAATATTTCGCGCCACAATTTTAAAAACATTCTCCACCGAGGTGTAAAAATCATGTAAAACTGAGCCAACTGCACGAAGTATAAACTCATCCATCAACTTGTTTTTTCTCTGTACAGAATCAGATAAAAGTCCGCGCTCCTCGAGTACTGAAAGCAATCTTAGAATATTAGTCATTTCAGCCTTGATTCGCGAAATAGTTACCAAGAGATAGGATCCAGTCATTCTAACACTCTCCCCTCACGATAAATTGTCTCTACTAAAGATGGTAAAGCTCCTCTTTCAGTTACTACACTAATGGGAAAAGGGCGAGCAATCTCCTCAACTTCGGTATACATACTCCAATATTTATCTTCTTCTTTCCACCCTATAACGAAGAGATCAATATCAGAGAGATGATCAAAAGGCCCCTCACGAGCTAACGAACCAAAAAGATAGGTTTTTTCCACTCCATACTTATCCTTCAAAAACCGCGCAATTAAAATAGCCCTTTGTAAAGCTTCTTCCCTTAATTGTTCTTCCTTTTCCTGTTTTTCCTGGCGTCTTCTTATCCATTCTTTGCGTATCTCTCTTTTCTCAGCATCGGATAACATCGCTACTCCTCCGAAACATCTAAATATATAACCGTCACAGGTTTATCATATCTTAACATATAAAATATTATGC
>DAIMMR010000454.1:0-3082 GCA_036720575.1 Clostridium sp. | reverse complement strand
GAAGTTTAATAGAGGTGATAATATAACTGCTATAGGGATTAAGCAAGGATGGTATGTGCTTGACATACATGGCAAGGAAGCATGGATACCAAGTACACCATGCAAAAAAATAAATTAAAAGGAGAGACGGGAAATGGAATTTACTGATTTTCTTACAATAGATTATATAAGCACTTTTATGGGTACAGTTGCAGTTACAATGCTGGTGGTACAGTTTTTAAAGGATTTACCAGGCATAAAGAAAATACCAACAAGGTACTTTACATTTGTTATAGCTTTTTTAAATATCCTAATCTGTAGCGCATTAACTGGCAACTTTGCAGTAAGCAATTTGTATCTTATGCTTATTAATGCTGTGCTGGTGTGCTTTACGGCTACAGGGGGCTATGACTTTGCGGTTAAAAGTGTTAAAATTCAAAAAGACAAAAATGTAGAGCTAAAAGAATAATTTATGGCCTGGAGAACAATCTTCAGGTCAGGTCTTTTTTTATTTCTCAGAATCCCATAATTTCACCCTTACCATTTCGCCCCTGCTTGCCTTATTCATATTAATTAGACCAAATTATACCTCTATGTAACAATTTAGTGTTTAAACGCTGTAACGAGGGCATAGGGCGAATATAGAAAAATAATACAAATGCAGACTGGTAAATTTGAAATTTTATAATAACAATGCTAAAATAAAGGCAAAAATAGAACTTTATGGAGGGGTATTTATGGGGCTTTTACAGAAAATGGTTGATTCTGTTCATACATCAGCCCAATGTCAGTATATGGGCGGGCATCCGGATTGGGGAACATCTGGTAAAGGTACATTAGAAGTTAATAATGATAAGGTTAATTTTAAAAGCGGCTTACTTGGTATTGGCGGATTTCAAATTCCAATAAAAGATGTCAAAGGCTGTTCATTACAAACGCAAGAACAAATTTCGCATGATGTTACTTTGTCAAGGCTGCTGTTGTTTGGCGTTTTTGCATTTGGGATGAAGAAAAAGAAAGTTGATACTACCAGATATTTAGTTATTACATATACACAAAATGGCATTGAAAACTCAATAGTATTTCAATCAGATAGCGTTGATATTTTATCATCTGCAATTATGAAAGCAAGGCAAGTTTATGCTAAAAATCATCCAGAAGTGCAGCAACAACAAACTAAATCAGATAATACTCAAGCTGACGATATTCCAACACAAATTAAAAAAATGTCTGATTTGAAGGATCAAGGAATACTTACAAAGGAAGAATTTGAAACTAAGAAAAAGGACTTATTAAGTAAGATGTAATAAAAAGACTCACTCAATCAAACGGGTGAGCCTTTTATTATTTATAAATAAATAGCTTCTTTGGTGAGGTGTTTAATTCTTTAGCAATTTTACACAATAAAGATAATCTAATGTCATATTTATTATTTTCCAGCTCACTTAAATAATTTTGACTTATTTCAATTTTGTAAGCTAACTCTTTTTGCGTTATTCTTCTAATTTTTCTGTATCTTTTTATTAACAATTTGTACACTGTTCCACCTCAATACAATACAATTATAAAACGTAAATATTGCTAATGTATACAGGAAAGTTATGTAAGGTTACTGCACGTTATGTTTCTTGTTTTAAGTTTATGCCACCTTTAAAATTTAGTTGAGGTGAAATACTATGTTAGTGCACAGAGTGAGAATAAGTAACAGTATTGATAAGGAATTGTATAATGATTTAAAAAAGTTATCAGAACAAACGAGAATACCAATGTCGAAGTTATTGGACGAAGCAATAGAGGATTTATTAACAAAACATTCTACTGAAAAGTAGGATGTTTTGTTGTATTATGAAAACCCCCGGTTAGACCGGGGGTTCAGTAGAGCTTTAGCGATGAGTCTCCAAAAAATAACCCCCAAGTGATAAAATAAATTTGTGGTCTGTCAACTACAAATTAAAGAAATCACAAGGAGGTTACAATCATGAATAATGATATTCATAGTTTATCACATACGAAATGGAATTGTAAGTACCACATAGTTTTTGCCCCCAAATATAGAAGAAAAGTCTTCTATGGAGACAAACGATTAGAAATTGGAGCAATTTTGAGAGAATTATGTAGTTGGAAAAGGAGTAAATATAATAGAGGCTGAAGTATGCCCAGATCATGTACACATGTTGTTAGAAATTCCACCTAAAATGAGTGTATCAAGTTTTATGGGGTTTTTGAAAGGGAAAAGTAGCATCATGATATATGAAAAATGGGGAAATATGAAGTATAAGTATAGAAATAGAGAATTTTGGTGTAGAGGATACTATGTTGATACGGTAGGGAAAAATGCAAAGAAGATAGAAGAATATATAAAAGAACAGTTAAAAGAAGATGAACTTTCAGAACAGCTGACGTTTGATACAACAGACCCCTTTAAGGGGTAGCAAGTAGAATTTGCAAGTGACAGACCTATTAACGCCTTTTAAGGCGTGGCTAGCAAATAAGGGCCTTGTGCCCGAAAAGGCAAAACCACCGGCTAGGCCGGTGGATGTTTATTTTATATAGTCGTAAATTGTCGGAAATATCGGGGCACTCGATATGCTTTAGGTTTATAATAAATTTAAGAAAAGTTGTACAACTCATTAAAAAGTTTTTTAATTTTAAGATAACTATTGTACGAACATATGTTTGGAGGTATAATTAAATTGTTTCCAATCTCTACACAAATTTTTATATTAAATAAGGGGGAATTTTAAATGGAAATGTCAAATACTAAAAATATAAATTATGAGAAAGAATATGATAAAATCCTTTTGGAAAATAAAAAAATGCAAATAGAAAATAAACAGTTACATAATTTAATAGATGAAATAATAAAGATTTGTAGAAGCAAAATATAGTGCTAATATTTAATGCTTATGCGAACTCCATACGAATTATTTATTGTTTTGTGAAGTATTTTAAAGTTGTTGTAAATTTACAACAAATCTCATATAGTAGATAAATACAGAGTTTTATCTGCAATAGTTCTTAGGAGTTGGCGACAGTTACAGTATATATAGGTCTGCAAAACCTTTACCCCCAGTCCGAATCTGGGTGTCGCCTCCAAGAAATA
>DAIMMR010000032.1:0-20379 GCA_036720575.1 Clostridium sp. | reverse complement strand
GCGTGAAAGGAATGGAATTTAAAAACGTATTTATAATAAACTGCAGCGAAGGATTAATTCCCCATGCAAATAGCATACAAAATAACCTGGAAGAAGAAAGGCGGCTTTTTTATGTAGGGGTTACAAGAGCCATAGATAATTTGACTTTGTGCTATTCAAGTACTATTAGGGGAAAGGCAGTAGATGTATCCAGGTTTATAGGAGAATGTGACTTGTTAAATTCGGGGGAACTTATGAAAAATTGCGGTTTAGAGACAGGAGATTATGTGGTTCACAAAGTATTTGGAAGTGGAAAAATAATAGATAAGAGAGATAATTGCTTAAAAGTATTATTTTCAGATAATAGAGAAATAGGATTTGATTTATCTGTTCTTTATAATGGGCAGCTGATGAAAGATATTGCCAGAAAATGTTTGTGATGAAAGGTAAATATATCCTAATTCACAAGCGAGTTTCCATTAATTTGATATATAACCAGTAATAAATACTAGATGAAATAATTTAAATATTATATATTTGTTATGTAAGAAATATACATCAGATATATGCTGTTTTAATAACAGCAGCCCATTTAATCATTTGAGGTCAGTATGAAAATACTGACCTCATTTTAAAATAAAAAATAAATTCAAAATATTATAAATTAACAGGTGAGTTGGGTAAATCCAATTACCCTTGATGAATTGGTTTGAAAAATATGATATAATTAACCAAATAAAGTAAGAATATTTATAATAATAAAGAGGTGTTTTATTATGTTATTTAATTGGATTAGTTGTATTGGCTGTTGGAGTTGGACTTAAAATTTGGCCACCAGAGAATATAAGTAATGTTTATAGATATAAAACGCCATTTGCTATGCAGAATAAAGATGTATGGGATGAAGCAAATTATTTTTGTAGTAATATGCTAACATATATTGGTATTATATGCTTAATAATATCAGCACTGTATGATATAATTTACAAAAGCAATATTGATATTGCAAGCAAGATTTCAACAATAATATCTGTAACAATAATTGTATGTTCCATTCCTAGCACAGAAATTCATTTAAGAAAAACATTTGACAAATATGGAAATAGAAGAATGTAAATAGAGGTGAAAATTTTTATGGATTGCAGTAAACATGAGACAAGTCATAAAGCACCTGAAAAAAAGTTAAGGTTCCCCGTAGAGTTTTTTGATTTGGTACAATTTTTTTAAAAAGATTATAATGATCATCAGCTTCGCTGCGTAATACATTTTGAAAATAAACTAGATATTAAATGTATAAAACAAGCTGTACTTTTATCAATGGATGTTTTCCCAATATTAAGAAGTAGCTTTGTTGTTGAGAAAACTCCATATTATGAATTTATTGATGTATTAAATGATGATATAGTCACATATATTCAAAGTAATTCTGTAGAAAAGGAAATAGATAAGTTTATTACTACCAGAATAGATATAACGAGAGAACCACAACTGTTGGTCAGAATTATTAGGTATTTAGAAATGATGCTGTTACTATGACCAATATACATATAATTGATAAAGATAAATTGATATTTGATGATGTGAAAATTAAAGATGCATTTATAACTCCGGCTATAAGATATAAATATCCACCATCTTTTCAAATGGCAGTTAGTACTTTTAATGATTGTATGACATATAGTATAAGTTTATATGGATCAGAGAGTGACAAAAAGAAAATAAATGAATTTTTCAATATATTTGATAATGAAATTCCTGTTTAAAAAAATATTATTTAATGGAGGGAATAAAATGAATTCTAATTATTTTATAAGAGAAATTCAATTAAATACAGAAAAAGTAAATTCATTTTCTGAATATCCATATTGTTTACCAGTAATAAAAAATTTATCAACTATAAAATTTCACCCTAAAGTAACATATATAATAGGCGAAAATGGGACTGGCAAATCTACCATACTTGAAGCAATTGCTATAGCATGTGGTTTCAACCCTGAAGGTGGGTCTAGAAATTTTAACTTTTCAACAAGAGATACCCACTCTGATTTATGGCAAAATTTAAAATTGATTAGAGAAACTAAAATACCTAAAGATGGTTTTTTCTTAAGAGCAGAAAGTTTCTATAATTTAGCTTCAAATATTGATGATATAGATGTTACTGATTCATATGGTGGAAATTCATTACATTCACAATCCCATGGAGAATCTTTTATGTCATTAATTATGAATAGATTTAGAGGAAATGGTTTATATATTTTAGACGAACCAGAAGCTGCTTTATCTCCAACAAGACAAATGGTCCTAGTTTCAAGAATGCATGATTTAATTAAAAATAATTCTCAATTCATAATTGCTACTCATTCGCCAATAGTACTGTCTTATCCAGATTCTATAATTTATCAATTAGATGATAGATTAAGAAAAGTTAATTATGAAGATACTGAGACTTTTCAGATAATGAAATCATTTGTTAATAATCCTAAAAAAATGTTGGATATACTTGGAGTAATGGCAAAGTGATTTTTGTATGTTGTAAAGATGAAAAAATAAGCGTTAAGAATAATACTCATAAAAGGATTAAATGGACAAGATCCAATGTTTAATAAGGAGATGTGTATTATGGAAGTTAATCGAAAAACATTAATAAAGGATATTGTTAATATGGGGCCTAGTGCAATAGAAATATTAAAAAATTTTGGTATGGGTTGTATTGAATGCCCTTCATCTCAAAATGAGAGTATAGAAGATGCTGCTGCAGCTCATGGAATTGACGTAGAGAATTTAATTCAAAGCTTGAACAAAATTCCATTAAGGAAGAAAATAAAATGGAAAATAGAAAAGAAGATTGAGGATGTTATGAAGTCACGATACAATATTAAATAATGTAATTTCCAAGATTAGTTATTTTAGATTCTTGATATCTTCTATAAGATAAACAGAGTTCTTGGCATCAGATGGGGTTTTGCTCCACCTGATGCTTATTAACAGGATTCCTAGTGCTTCAGCACTTAGAAGGCGTTATCCTTTAGGAGAAATCGTTATCCAGGGACGTAGCTGCTCGCAACGTACACTTGGAGAAAAGCAGATATCCCAAATCTTTGATTTGGTGATAGTCGCTTTTGCTGTGTGCGTGGGAGTATTAGAGCAGGTAATCATCGGATAAAAATAAAACCAGTACTTTAATCTAACATCATAAACTTAAGGAAATTTGATCAACATTTTTGTTTATCAGATTTCCTTATTTATATGTATGGATTATTTAAAAATTATAATGTTTATAAGAAGTGGGCTGTATGCCATTTAAAAAGATTAACGCACAAGAGGAGATAAATAAAAGAATAGAGAACGATGAGAAACTTAAAAAAGAGTAGTTACAAGTAAAAAAGGAATACGAGTTAATTAAAGAACTAGCAGAGACTAGAAAAGAGATGAATTTAACACAAAAGGACATTTCAGAAAAAACAGGAATGATACAACAAGTAGTCAGCAGGATGGAAAAGCTAGGACATTCACCAACTTTAAAGAATTTTATAAAATATATTGATGCTTTAGAATTGGATATTAAGATAACTAAAAAAAGCTAAATATAATAATCAAGGATGTCTTCCTACTGGTATACAATATAATATAACTAAAATAGAAGATGGATGGATATATTATGGTAATTATAGTGCATCCTTTAAAGTAAGAATTGACAGCACCGAAAATACTTGTTTAGGTGGTAACCCTGATTATATTTAATAATTTTTACAATACTTAAAAACTTTCGAATAACCCTTTTGTCATTTTTTTACACCTTAAATTTTTCCATTTAATTTATCGAATTCACGTTAAATTATGTAATTATTTAAAAATTTTTATATGTTTTTTAGCTAATAAATGGTATAATAATAGTAAAGCATTTTTATTGGAGAAAATATTAGCATGTAATTGTATTTTCAAAACAAGAATAAATTGGTGTAATATGTTAAATAAAGTAAAACTTTCAATTAATAATAAAGTATTATAATTGGACTTGCTTATTTGGAGAATACCTAAAAATAAATTTAATCAATTAAATTAAAATATTTAAATTAGGGGTGTATAAAATGGAATTAAAGGGAAGTAAAACGGAAAAAAATTTATGGTCTGCATTTGCAGGTGAATCTCAAGCAAGAAATAAGTATACATATTTTTCTTCGGCTGCTAAAAAAGAGGGATATGAACAGATTGGTGAAATATTTCAACTTACAGCTGATAATGAAAAAGAGCATGCAAAGATTTGGTTTAAACTTTTAAATGGTATAGGTAATACTTCAGAAAATCTGAAATCTGCAGCTGGTGGAGAGAATTATGAATGGACTGAAATGTATAAAAAATTTGCAGAAGAAGCTAAGCAAGAGGGTTTTGATGATATCTCTAGATTATTTAGTATGGTAGCAGAAATTGAGAAACATCATGAAGAAAGATATAATGAACTTTTAAAGAATATAGAAGAAAACAAGGTTTTTAGTAAAAATGGGAAAAAGGTTTGGATATGTCGTAACTGTGGATATGTTTACATTGGCGAAAACGCACCTAAAAAATGTCCTGTATGCTCACATCCTAAATCATATTTTGAACTAGAAAGTAAAAATTGGTAGTAGTATAGTACTAAAAAACATCGTATTATTCAAATGAATTTTACGGTGTTTTTATATTTGTAAAACAAAAATATACATTTGGGGAGATGTTACATTAATGAATAAAAGAATTATGAAAATGATTGTATTTGCAGCAGCTTTTTTATTTATAGCACCTTTGTATAGGGTTTCTGCACAATCTTCAAAGTATTACAATGTTACTAGAATATGTGGACAAGATAGATATGAAACGTCTATTAATATCGCAGGTCAATTTAATCCTACAGTAACGGATAATATAATAATAGCTAACGGTAAGAGTTTTTCAGATGCATTAGTTGGAGCACCACTTTCAAAAAAATTAAATGCACCTATTTTACTTGCAGATGATTTTAATAATGGCTGTGAATATGAAAGTTTAGATTATATAAGTAAACATTTATCAAAAGGTAGAACTATTTATTTACTTGGTGGAGAGGGTTCAATAAGTAGTAATATAGTAAATGAGCTTAAGCAATATGGATATAAGAATATTAATAGATTAGGTGGCACAAATAGATTTGATACTAATAATATTATAGTAAATGAACTGAATGTAACTAAGATTTAATTTTTTATCTATAAGTAAGGTTCCATCACTTTGAATTTCAGCATAGAAAACATCTTCTATAGAGGCAATATTTTGTTGTTTAAGTTGTTTTTTTAACCAATTTTATATTTTCCCAATATATATGGCATATTCATATTAGAGAAAGGAAAATAGTGTATAAAAAGGTAAGGCATATATTACAAATACAAATGCAAAAGTAATAAAAATAGATATTGAGTACATTTCTGAAAAATAAGACGATAATTAATTATGGTGATAGTTGCTTTCACTGTGTGCGTGGGAATGTTACAGTAGGTAGCTATCAGATAAAATGTGAAGGAGTTTAATATGAATGATGATTATATATTGAGAATAATAGAATCTATAGGAGAGTTTGCTGGAAAAGTATTGTTCAACAAACAGAGTAAGGAATTTAAAAATATAGATGTACAATCAATGACTATACAAAATGTGTTACCAATATTATTAAAAAAACTTGTCTTTCAGGGTAAATATAATGAGGCAGAAAATTTGCTATTTGAAGAACTGGAAAAGAATCCTTCAGATGATTTAATAAAAATAGGAAAAGACTTTTATAATATATTACTCTTAAAAAGTGATGAAGATCTTACTAGAGCAAATTTTTCGAGAGAGGAAATATTTCAAGGATTAAATGATATGAAAGGATTTACTTGTGAGCTTATTCAGGTGACTAACAATTCGTATCTTGAGTAAGCTCTTTTTTGATATACTATATATACGTTAAATAAATGTGCTAAACATTGATTTATAATTTACATTTAGAAGTCCTTATAGATTATGATGATATGAAAACCTGCTGCCGTGCAGTTCTTTCCAGACTTCATCACATTGCGAAAGGATTTCATTAGAGAGCGGCCCCTTTCCTAAATATGCTAAATTCTGTTTCAAGTGCTCCAGGCGGCTTACTCCAATAATTACACTGTTCACGTAGCTATAAGAAATACACCAGCGCAATGCAAGTTCAAGTAGCTTCATGCCATGGCTTTGTGCAATCTGAGTTAGCTTTCCCATTGCTTTAAAACTGTCATCATTCCAATATCTTTGATAATATCCACCTAAATCGGAAAAACGTGAATTTTCAACAGGATGATCTTTGCTGTGCTTGCCGGAAAGTAACCCGCCTGCTATTGGATTATATATAACCAGGCCTACCTTGTTTTGCTTAATACAAGGTACTAGCTCGGATTCTATACCCCTTGTAATTGAGTTATAAACGTTTTCTGTTACACTTGGCGTTATCAAGTTACGCTTGTCGCAAGTCCATAAGGTATCCATTAGCTGCCATGCAGCAAAGTTGCTGATTCCAATATAACGAACCTTCCCTGATTTAACAAGAGAAGTCATTGCTTCCATTGTTTCTTCAAATGGTGTTAGTGGGTCAGGTGCATGCATATAATAAATATCTAGGTAGTCTGTATTTAATCGTTTTAAGCTATTTTCCACAGACGAAATAATATGTTTTCTGCTGAGACCTTTGTCGTTTGGCCCTGAACCCGATGGCCCTCCGACCTTACTTGCTAGAATTACATTTTCTCTGCAGCCTTTAATACCTTTACCCGTAATTATTTCACTTTGTCCACCATTATAAATGTCTGCAGTGTCTATAAAGTTGATTCCGTTATCCAATGCATGCTTAATAACTTTAATGCTATCCTGCTCGTTTAACTGTCCACTAAATGTCATTGTTCCAAGACAAACCCTTGATACATTTAAACCTGTCCCTGCTAAATTTATATATTCCATATACAAAACCTCCTAGTATATGTTTAATTTCATATTTTAATCTTCTTCATAATGAAGATATTAGCAATACAATGATTAGAAATCTAACAATTAGGTTCCTAACATTAATAGTATACTTTACTAAAATTAATGTCAACTCAAAGTACCATTTAACGTTTTATTAAAATGGTAGTTATCGGATAAAAATAGTTTCCATGGGTTCCATATTTATCCAGTGATAAGCACTAGACGAAATGATTTATATGTTATACATTTATATTATAGAAATACATATTAAAGTATCATATTATTTTTTAACGGTGATAAACCCATTTAATTATTTGAAGTTAGTATTCCCCAATATTGACTTCTTTTTTTTATTAGAAAAGGTGGTTAATATAAACTCGGTGCCATATTAGAAAACAAAAGGTCAATTTTCACTATATAGTGAATTAATTGGCCTTTTGCTTTTCATAAGATTATTGTCGATATTGTCTTGGATGAAGGCGGCTGCTATTATCTCTCAAAATAGGTCTTGGAAAATTATCCAATCTTTGTCTAGAAGTTAAGTTGGTATTTGTTGTTGTTGTAAATGACTCACCATCTGTTCCAATTGTAGAAGGATAAATTACAACATTTTCATTACTTGATTCCATTGCAACAGGATTAACCTTGTTACTTGAAGCATTCAATAAAGTATCGTTGACCATAGCTGACTGGTATTTTACCGTACCCATACCTGCTAAAGGATATAGTTGATTGTTATCGTTAGAAGGATCCTCACTGATCCATTCTGCTGATGTTCCAATTCCTTGTTCATAAGAAGAATCTAACGTTGTGGATATAGTTTTAGTTTGCGTCTGGCCGCCAGATGTAGTTACAGTAAATGTTAAATTCCATGTTGAATTGGATGATTTAGATATACTAACATTGATAGTTGAATTAATTGGAACACTAATGATGTTTTGAGCAACATCAGGCAGCTTTTCCCCAAAAACTTCTGCCACGGCTTGTCCATTTTCTACTTCTTCTAAGGTTCCCATTTGAAGAAGCTCTGAAGAACTTGCTCCACCTAAACCAATCCACTGTGCAGCTACTGCATTTTGCTTATTTGCTGAAATATTAGGGATTGTCCAACTACCAGAAATACTAGTATAGCTGCCACTTTTAGAAGTAGGTGTATCTATGTATCCTGCCCAATTACTAGACTTTTCAGTATTAGCAGGAAGATTTATTGTAGATACACTATTTTTCAGCTGCTGAATTGCTAGTTGCTGCTGAGTTGGCAGCGAATGAACTAAATTCCGTCTGGGAAAATAATTAGATAGAACATATTTATTATTGGTGGTATTTTGAGGGCCATTTCCAATTATAGTGGAGCCGGTTCCGAATCCAACTAATAGTGTTAATAATATAACTTGAATTTTTTTGAATATAGTTTTCACTTTTCTTTCCTCCTTCCATAACATCTTAAAGATACATTTATGATTTTTAATATTATAGAAATTTATTCTATAATATACTAATTTCTCATTTGTATATGATGGGTATGTGATGAAATAATTACAATAGTATTAATAAAATATAAATTTACTGTAAACTAAAAAAGTTAATCGAAGTGATTAACTTAAAAAATGATGTCAATAATATAGACAAGTATAAACTTTTATAAAAGTTCACGAAATAATAAGGTAGAGAGTTTGAAATGGAGGTAGTGATGGTATGGGATACAATATTATAGATATAATTAATAAGTCAATAAATATTGCAGTTAGAAGAAAAGCTGAATATGAGGACATAGGAAAAAAGTGTAATAAACAGTCCATAAAAATAATGTCAGTTGTTTTAGTGAAACAATTAGATAAAAGTATTCAATATTATGAGAAGCTAAAAAAGGTAACAAGTGGTATGGAATTTGAAGAAATTGATTTTGTAATATATGATAAAATATCTTTTTTAATAGATGAGTTTAATAGGAAAGTATATAAACCTGATATTAACAACGTTAGAGATTATTTAAAATTTTTCCTTGACTTAGAGAAAGATGTGTATTCTTTACTTGTTGATGTACAAGGTAGATTTGTAAAAAATACAAGTGATGTAAGTACAAAAACATATACAATATTGTCCCATATTATTAATAATGAAGCTAGTCATATTTCAACTCTTGAAAAAATGCTAAAATAAACATAATGCATCAGGTGCTGTTTAGAAAAATTCACCTAATGCATTTTAAAGTGTATTTATTTAGTAGGAGGATCATCATTGATGATTCTATTTGCTTCTTCCTCCGAAAGGTTATAATTTAAAAACGTTTTATAAAAATTTCTAGTTTCTTTAACTATATCTATGTTAGAAAATTTATCCGGGTGTATGATTTTTGCTGCCCATTGTATTTGCAATGCTTCTTCTGCACTGTATCTATCCCAGTAAAAAGCTCCATCTGGATTGAAGTATACTTTTGAATTTTTAACAGCATTCACTTTTTGCCAGGAAGGATCTTTTAATAAATTGTTTATATTTTTTTTGCCATTACTTACTTTCATTAATGTATTGCTGCTTAATATTACAATATCCGGATTCCATTTTAATATTTGTTCCATGGATACTTGTTTATTATTTCCTTTTACTTCTGAAGCTGCATTTACTCCACCAGCTGCTTCTATCCAGGAATTAATTATTGTATTGTTTCCATCTACAGTTATTGGTGAAAGTGAAGTTACATGGAGAACTTTAGGTCTTTGTTCCTTAGGTATTTTAGATGTTATGCTGGTTATAGTATTGAGTTTGCCATCTAAATAGGATATATATTCATCTGCTTTTTTCTTTGAGTCTGGTCCTAAAATATCACCTGTAAGTTTAACACATTTTTTCAAACTATTAAAATCAGTAAAGTTTAATTCTACAGTTGGAATTCCTGAGTCTGATATTTTATTTACATTTTTATCATTTAAAGGTGTAAATACAATGTCAGGTTTTGCTTTTATAAGTTCTTCTGTATTGACACCGTCTGAAGTAAATGCTGTCACTGCATTTTTCATTTGAGGATTTACTTTGTAGAGCCAGGGCCTTCCTTTTTCTGTGAGGATGGTGGCAACAATTTTATTTCCTTGGCCTAAAATACATAGAACCTCATTATGGGCTTGCCAGGAATCTCCTATCTTTTTAATGTTTAAAGGCACGTCCACTTTTCGTCCAGCAGTATCGGTAATCGTTTTCATTTGCGTGCTTTTTTCACTTGTTTTTTTTGATGTATCACCATTATTACATCCGGTTATTAAAAAAATAATTGTGAAAACAGTGATAAGTATCAATTTTAGTTTTTTCATGAGTTAACACATCCTTCTTAGTTTATTTAACTATAGCTAAATGCTATAAAAATCCATTATAATATGTATTAAATTTATAGAGTATAGTGAACTTTAAAATAAAATATGGATTTAATAATACAATAATGTACTATATTCATTATAATATAATAATTTCTATTACACAATTGATTTTAAGACTAAACGGTACAAAATATAACATAATATGCTTAAAGAAAAATATAATATATACTTTATATTATATTTTGCTATGTATTGTTGCAAACTTGATAAGAATAGAATATAATATAAATATGTTAAAATTGTAATAAATGTTATTACGTAACTGGCGAAATAGGAATTAATCACAGGAAGTGTAATATTAAGTTAAGACAGAGCCAAGCGCCTGGGCTATAAGATGTCTGGGCGTTTTTGATTTATAAAATACTTACATAAATTATGATAGTAACGGGGGATGGTAAGTAATGAAAAACAAAAATGAGGAACATATATCACTACCTGGCAATGAGGCTCTAAAGAGAATAATGGAAAGATGTGATTTAAAATCACGAATAGAAACAGTATCTCTAATTGATGGATTAGGAAGAGTGTGCGCTTACGACATTACATCTATGAATACACTTCCTAATAGTCTTACTAGTAGGCTAGACGGCATAGCTGTATATTACCATGATTTTGAGAATGGAATACCTGATACTTCTAGCTGGAAAAGAGGAGTACAATATGACTTTGCAAATACTGGAATTGCTATTAAAAAGGATTATGATACCGTTATCAAAATAGAAGAAGTTGAAATAGACAAATCAGGTAACATAAAAATACTAAAGGTACCCTCAGCGGAAGGAGAGCTCACTCAGCCTGTAGGACAAAAAATGAGAAAAGGTGATGTACTTGTAAAATCCCATACTTTACTTACACCATCTCATCTTGAAATACTTGCTATGGGGGGGATTGATAAGATTGACGTGCTGCAAAAACCTGTAGTAGCTATTATACCTACAGGTAATGAATTGGTTCCTGTAGGAACACCCTTACCCTTGGGAAAAAATGTTGAGTCTAATAGTATAATGATGAGAACAAAAGTTGTTCTTTGGGGAGGACAGCCACTAGTTTATGATATCGTTCCAGATGATCCTAAAAAAATTATAAATACACTTCTTGATGCTTTAAAAAAGGCGGATATTGTAATAATCAATGGAGGATCATCAAAAGGTACTGAGGACTATAATATAAAAATGTTAGGAGAAGTAGGAGAAGTACTAGCTCATGAAGTAGAACATGGACCAGGCAAACATACTTCGTTTACCATGGCTTATGGAAAGCCTGTAATTGGCATCGTAGGCCCGCCAATTGGAGCTGAATATACGGTAGATTGGTATGTTATGCCCCTTATCAATAAATATCTTTTTCAACCAACCATAAAGCCGCAAAGGTTACAAGTAGTTCTTATAAAGCCAATTGTATCAAAGTGCCCATTCGATTTTTATGTGCGTATTATTGTAAAGTATGAGGACGGGCAGTATAAAGGTACGCCAGTAATTGGCCGTGACAAACCTGTTGTTGAAGGATTGATTCATGCAAATGCTTATTTATGTATACCGGGAAGTGTTGATGGATATGAAGCAGGAGATAAAGTTGAAGTTGAGCTGCGTTGTCCTATCGAACTTATAACAAGGAATTAAATTATTAAACACTAAACAATAAAATACAATTTTTGTAAAATGGTTAATTATAGTTTAAAGGGAGGACAAGTATATGCTAGAAGAAATGAAACTGGCTAATTCGTCTGAAAAATCCATATCAAAATCAAAGCAGAAAAAATTAAAAACAACTTATATTATGATACTTATTGCCTTGTTACCAATACTTTCTTTTTTCGTTTCCTTAGCTATAGGCAGATATCCTATATCAGTATCACAATTTTTTAATGTTATATTATCAAATGTTTCAGGGAAGGATAATTCAAAATATGCAACTATTAGCACAGTTTTATTTAATGTCAGGATTCCTAGAATTTTGTCTGCATTACTAGTTGGAGCAGGCTTAGCTATAGCTGGTTCTGCATATCAGGGCTTATTTAAAAATCCAATGGTATCTCCAGATATACTTGGAGCTTCTTCTGGTGCAGGATTTGGTGCAGCATTTGGAATACTTTTATCATTTAACAGCTTTGGTATACAGATTTCAGCATTTCTATTTGGACTTGCAGCAGTTAGTATAACCTATTTAATAAGTGTAATCATAGGAAGAGGTAATAATGCTACATTAGTACTTGTGCTTACAGGTATGGTTGTTTCAGCTTTATTCTCTTCTTTTATTTCTATAACAAAATATGTGGCTGATCCCTATGACAAACTCCCAGCTATAACTTTTTATTTGATGGGAGGATTATCTTCTGTCACTATGAAAGATATCAAAATATTATCGGTACCATTTATAATAGGAATTATACCGTTAATTTTATTGAGGTGGAAACTTAATGTGCTTTCCTTTGGCGATGAAGAATCAAAATCTTTAGGTGTAGATACTTCAAAGTTAAGAATAGTTATAATATTTTGTTCAACTCTAATTACTGCTGGAGCTGTATCAATCAGTGGTATTATTGGCTGGATAGGACTTGTAATACCTCATATAGCAAGAATGTTTGTGGGACCTAATTTTAAAGTTTTATTGCCTGCTTCTTTATTGATTGGAGGTACATTCCTTTTGTTAGTTGATGACGTAGCTAGATGTGCTTTTTCTATAGAGATTCCTTTAGGAATTCTCACATCATTAATTGGAGCACCATTTTTTATTTATCTTTTGATTAAAGGAAGAAGAGGATGGATATGAAATTAGAAGTCAATATCATAGATGTTTATTGTATGTGCTGCAAAAGATAGATAAAGTAAAATTAAGATTTTAATAAAGTAAGGGGATATATTACATTATGAAAAAATTTTTTTTTACTGGAGAAAAGGGGATAGGTAAATCTACATTATTAGAAAAAGTTATTAAAAATATAGATTGTTCTATAGGCGGATTTATTCAAGAAAAAGAACTTATAGAGGGAATGAAAATTTTTAAAGTTATTTCACTTTATAATATGGATGATAATTATATTATGGGCAGATATGATATAAAAAAAGGAAAAATGCATATAGATATGGATATATTCAATGTTATATCTAATGATGTACTTTTAAAAAGCTTATATAACAGAGATTTAATAGTACTTGATGAATTAGGATTTATGGAGGAAAATGCACCATTATTCAAAGATACCGTTTTTAAAATACTTAATAGTGATAAGCCTGTTATAGGAGTATTAAAAGAATGTGATGGGGATTTTGTACAGAAAATAGCAAAGAGAGAAGATGTACAAGTAATTAGAATTGATGAAAATAACAGAAATTTTATTGAAGGTAAAATTCTTCGGACTTTACAAGAAAATGATGTAAGGTTGAAGAAAAATATAAATTTAAAAAATCATGGGGGGAACAAAAAATGAAAAAAATATCTAAAATTTTAATTCTATTACTAATAGTATGTACCTTTGCAGCTTGTGGAAAAAGCACAACTTCTACAAGTACAACTACTGCAGATAGTAATAAAAAAATTACTGTTACTGATGGATTAGGAAGAAAAGTAGAACTATCCAAGCCAGCTGAAAAGGTATTAAGTGATTATCCTATAGCAACACAGATATTATGTGCTTTAGGGGAGCAAAATAATATTTTAGGTGCAGATGGGAAAATTATAAAAAACCCATTAAGCTTTTCACCAAAAGCAGGTGCAAGTAAAATAGCTGCTTCTAAAGGCAACAATGAGTTAAATGTGGAACAAGTGGCAGCTGCTAAACCAGATATTGTTTTTATACAAAAAAAGAGTAAGCAAGTCATACCAAACCTTGAAAAATCTAACATTAAAGTTTTTGTTGTAAATGCGGAGAACCTTGATGAATTAAAATCTACTGTGAAAAATTTAGGAATAATTACTGGTAAAGAAAAAAAAGCAGATGAATTTATGGATTATTATACAAAAAAGTTAGATTCTATTAATAATAAACTTAAAACTGTAGATCAAAAAAATAAGCCTAAAGTATATATGGCAGGAGGAAGTATGTATTTAACCCCAGGAAAGAATATGTTTCAAAACTCATTTATTGAATTAGGCGGCGGAATAAATGTGGCAGGTTCTTTAAGTAAAAGTGCTAAGTGGAGTGAAATATCTGCAGAGCAGTTAATTAGCTGGAACCCTGATATAATAATTCTTACACAATATTCTGGAGTAAAACCTCAGGATGTACTTAATAATGCTGGCTTAAAAGATATAAATGCTGTGAAAAATAAAAAAGTTTATTTGATACCTTCAAAAATGAGTTCATGGGATATGCCTTGTCCACAGACAATTTTAGGAATAATGTGGTTAAGTACAAAAACAAATCCTGAAGTATTTAAAGATACAAACATAACAAAAGAAGTAGATGATTTTTATCAAAAATTTTATGGCACTACTTATACAAAGCTTGGTGGTACTTTAGACTAAAATAGAAACATTTATGCAAAATCTATAAATGACAGATTTACTATAATATTTGCTGAATCAAAAAGAAATTTAGCGATATATCCTAGATGTCATAATTTGATAAAAGGGAGGAGAGGACGGATATGAAGTTAGAAGTAAAAAATGTTAGTTGTGGTTATAGTACAAAAGTTATTGTAAAAGATATATCCATGAGTGTGAGTTCAGGAGAAATATTATGTTTATTGGGGCCAAATGGTGTAGGCAAAACTACTTTTTTTAAGACTATACTGGGTTTCTTAAAGCTTAAAGGTGGGGAAATACTCTTGGATGGAGAAAATATACATAACTGGTCTAGAAAACAGTTGGCTAAAAATATTGGTTATGTACCACAGGCTCATACACCTCCTTTTCCCTACAAAGTTTTTGATGTAGTATTGATGGGCAGAACTGCCCATCTTTCAATGTTTTCTTCTCCTTCAAAAGAGGATAAAGATATTGCTGAGGAGGCTATAGATATCTTAAATATATCCTATTTAAAAGACAAGATATATACAGAAATAAGCGGTGGTGAAAGGCAAATGGTTTTAATTGCCAGAGCACTTGCACAATCTCCTAAAATGCTCATAATGGATGAACCAACTTCTAATTTGGACTTTGGAAATCAAATTAGAGTATTAGATCAAATAAAAAAGCTTTCTAAAAGAGGACTAGCAGTTGTTATGACTTCACATTATCCTAATCATGCCTTTATATGCTCTACGAAAGTGGCGTTTATGCAAAGAAACAATGTATTTACAGTAGGTAATGTAGATGAAGTTGTTACAGAGGATATGCTTAAAGAAGCATATGGTATTGATGTAAAGATTATTAGCATACCCAATTCAAATGGAGGACAGATGAAAGCTTGTATACCTGTGATTAATTAAGATGTATGATAGAATAATTAAATAAAAATTAGCAAGATATAAGAAAACATAAAGTAACTAAAATAATATATATTATAATTTTTTAATATGTTATATTATGTTTTAAAATGAAACTATAAATATGGTAGGAGCAATAAATGAAGCAGCTAATGAGGTAGATGGATATAAAGAAGTTTCTATGGAGCAACTGCTTAAGTGGAATCCAGATGAGATAATAGTAGATGGGAATCTTAAAAAAAGTAAAGTAGCAAAAAATCCTTCATGGAACCAATTAAAGGCAGTAAAAGACAATAAAGTATTTGTAAGTCCTAGCGGTGTTTTTTCATGGGCAAGACTTGGAACAGAATCAGCACTGCAATTATTATGGATGGCTAAGAACATATATCCCCAAAAATTTCAAGATATTGATATTGCAAAAGAAACAAAATATTTTTACAAAAATTTCTTTGAATATGAATTAAAGGATAATGAAGTTAAAGAAATACTAAATTGTGAAAATCCAATTTAAATGAATATTAAAACAAAAGCAAGTATTTTAACCAATGTAAAAATTACTGACAAGCAGTATGAATGAAATATAATTAATGCAAAAATAAATTAAAAATGGGGGGAGCAATTATGTGGAAAATATATGATGAGTTAATAAAATTAATACCTAAGGATTTGGTTATAAAGGATTTTGTAGCAGGGCTAAACTGGTTTTTAGTAGAATCTGTTGGAACTGGGATGGCAATGACGCCTAAAGAAGGAAATTCTTATTTGCAGATGGCGGGTAATGTGGTTGGAATGAAAGTCTGTGAGGTAGCAAAGCTTATAAAATCTTGGAGTAATTATGAAGCGGCTTTAGGGTTAGCAGCAATTAATTCTGTAATTAATACTCCTTATAATTTAGAAACATTTAGTGGCATTAAGATAAGTGAACAACCCAATATTAATGATTTTGAATACATGAAAGATAAAATAAAGGGAAAAAAGGTGGCCGTTATAGGACATTTCCCAGATCTTGAACCTTTAGATGAGATATGTGAACTTTCTATACTTGAAAGAATTCCACAAAAGGGAGATTTTCCAGATCCATCCTGTGAATATTTATTACCCCAGCAGGAATTTGTGTTTATAACAGGAACTACTTTAATAAATAAAACCTTACCGAGGCTTCTTCAGCTTAGTAAAAATGCTTACGTTACTGTTGTAGGACCTAGTACACCTATGACTAAGTGCTTATATAAGTATGGTATTAATATGCTTGCAGGGACTGTAGTTACAGAACGTAATAAAGTATGGAATTTAATCAGAGAAGGTGGTAGACATGAATTTTTTAATAACGGGGCACTCATGGTTAAAATACCTGAAGATAAAGTAAAACAAATGTAAATGAAGGAATTTGTCTTGACTTAGGATATGGGCATCTTGGAATTGAGATGGCATAGATAATAAAAGAGTTTGACAAATAATTGTTTTTAAAACATGAAAATTGGCAACAAAAATGGGGGACCAATCATGTGGGAGATATATAATAACCTTATTTCAAGAATACCAGGAAATATAAGGATAAAGAGATGTTTAATGGGAGTAAATTGGTTTTTAGTGGAGTCCGGGGGAATTGGCATGGCAATGAGACCTTTAGAAGTGTATGGTAAGGTAAGCATTCCTGAGCATATAGCAGGAATGAAGGTTTGTGAAATAGTCAGGTATGTAAAGTCCTGGAACAATTACGAGGCTGCACTCGGATTAGCAGCAATAAATTCTGTAATAAATACTGAAAGTAATGTTTCTAAAATTTATCCCGGTGATTTAAATGGACAACCTAATGAATCTTCATTTATATTGTTAAAGAAACAAATAATAGGAAAAAATGTGGCAGTAATTGGGCATTTTCCGAGAGTAGAAGCACTTAGAAGAATATGTAAGCTGTCAATACTAGAAAGAAAACCTGACGCGGGAGATTACCCTGATCCAGCTTGTGAGTATATTTTACCTTATCAGGATTATGTTTTTATAACAGGAACGACTATTATAAATAAAACTCTTCCAAGGCTTCTTGAATTGAGTAAAAATGCAAGTGTAATATTAATTGGACCAAGTGTTCCTATGACTGAAATGTTGTTTAGTTATGGGGTTGACGTATTAGCTGGTACAGTTATTGTTGAAAAGGAAAAAGCCTGGGATGTTATACAAGAAGGCAATCCAACAAAATTTTTTAAACGGAGTGCCAGAAGGGTTAACATAAGTTTTGAAGATTATAAAAATGTACAATGGAAAGATGAAATTCAGTTAAGTAAGAAAAATATTTAAAAGAGAATCAAATTAAGTTATCTGAAACAGGTAAAGATGTTTAATTGATATAAAAAATTAAGATAGGATGTGAAAGTATAATGAAAAAAGTAAGAAGAGCTAGAAATTTAATTGCAGTTATTTTTGCAGCTGTGTTTTTGCTAGCAGGATGTGGACAAAGTAGCACAGATTCCACAAAGAGTAGTGAAAAATCGCAGCAAAAAGTTATAACTGATGCTGCAGGTCAGAAAGTGAAAGTTCCTGCCAAAATTGATAAAATAGCCGATGCATGGCCGGCACACAATGAAATGGTAACTATGCTTGGAGCTGGAAATAAGATAGTTTCAACAATTTCTACTCCGCAATCTGTTCCGTGGCTTTATAAAGTAAATCCACAGATGAAAAGTGCAGTTACTGACTTTACAAATGAAAATGTAAATACAGAAGAAGTGTTAAAGACAAAACCTGATATATTGTTTATGCCGATAAATTCTAAGACAGCAGGAAAGGTAAAGGAACTTGGGATTCCTACAGTACAATTAAGTTTTACGGACTTTGACAGCATGAAAAAGACTGTTAAATTAACAGGAGAAATTCTTGGAGGGGATTCAGTAAAGAGAGCGGACAAATATGTTTCTTATTTAGATAGCAAATTAAAAATGGTAACAGATGTAACATCAAAGATACCAGATTCACAAAAACCAAAAGTATTACATATAATATCTTTTTCACCACTTACGGTAGATGGAAAGAATACTATAATTGATTCATGGATAAAAGCAGCAGGTGGAATAAATGTGGCATCTGAAATAACTGGTAATATGAAAGTAACTTCTACAGAGCAAATACTCAAATGGAATCCAGATGTTATAATACTTGGAAGTAATACTTTAACTGATGCGAAAAGTGCTATAAAGAGTGTAGACCAGTTAACTCAAAATTCAACGTGGAGCCAGATAAATGCTGTTAAGAATAAGAAAGTTTATACAAATCCAACAGGAGCATTCTTGTGGGACAGGTATGGTGCAGAAGAAGCATTACAGATACAATGGGCAGCAAAGACACTCTATCCTGATAAATTTAAAAACTTAGATATGATAAAGGAAACTAGAAACTTTTATAAGACATTTTTAAATTATGATCTTACAGAGGAAGAGGCAAACAAAATTATAAATGATAAAAATCCTGATTAATTAATATGAATAAAAAATAAATATAATGTATAAGAGAATAGTATATTATTTTATCCGATGACTACTCGCTCTAATACTCCCACTTCTGCAAGTGAGAGTAAAGAGCGACTACGTCCTTGGATAACAATTTCTAAGCATCAGATGGAGTTAAAACTCCATCTGATGCTTAGAAATCTGTTTATTAGGCGATGGAGAAATGGATAGACTCATTTGAATCATTAAATTGGCAAGGAGTAGAAGATAAATCTACTCCTCACAAAATCTAAATAATTTAAACCATTTTTGTTTCTTTTGTTTCTTTCTTTCCTTTCGGCTAATATATTCAAATTGATTATTTTGAATTTGTTCAACTAGTCCTTTAGTATTTGTAATAGAATCAAATAAGGAATTTTTATCATTTAATATCTTAGATAAATTATCATTAATTAAAAAACTGCTTTTTTCAATATCACTTTTAATGATGTTTGTATTGTTTTGCATAATATCTGAAACAGATTGTCTAATAATAGTTTCTATTTCAGGTTTTATCAAATTGGATATTGCTTGTGCTGCAAATTCTAAATCTTTTTGATTACTAAATAGGGAAGAATCATTATCTAAGAAATATTGTTTAATTTGTTGTGTTGTATAATGTTTTTCTTTGGATAAGTATTGAATCATTTTTAATTTGTTAATATCATCTTCAGTAAAATTTCTATATTTACAGTGATGATTGGAGTTTAAATAATCTTTGAAGGTAAGGCAGTAATTCCTAATTGCTTGAGTGCTGGTGTTTAATAATTTTGCAACATCTTTTGTCTTGTAAGTATTTATTTTGAAATCGCTTATGTTTATTGATTTATTTTCCATAGTTACCACTCCTTTTACAATATTATACAATCAATTGGAAAAATTATCAAGATAATTTTTATATAAAATGTTTATTGTAAATAAAGTTCTTAACATGGAAAAACTTTGTAAGGTGATTTTATTTAATTAATTTATGATATAATATTTTTAAGGATATTTTTTACTCAATTACAATATTTTACATTAGAGAGCGATTATATTATATCATTTTCAAAAAAATTTATCATAATTAAGTTGTGGAAAATCGTTATCCGATCACTACCATTGCTATACCCCCATCTTTTATCAAAGCGGGGGATAGCACTGCTACGTGTCTGGATAACGATTTCCCCTAAAGGATAACGCCTTCTAAGTGCTGAAGCACTTAGA
>DAIMMR010000031.1:0-20383 GCA_036720575.1 Clostridium sp. | reverse complement strand
ATACCTTTTTTGAGGACTTTTCATTTTACGTTCTTTTCTGCCTCTTTCAATGCCCTTTTTTATTGCTAAATCTATATCTTTTGGAATTTTTATCTCGTCTTTCAAATTATCTAAATTAAACATAATTAACATATATTCTTTCCCATAAATATTCTTAAGCTACTTAAAGCTTTATTAAGATGAGTTTTTACAGTGCCTATTGGGCAATCCATGACTTGAGAAATCTCAGCTATTGTAAGGTCTTGAAAATATTTTAGGAATATAATATTTTTATAAAATTTATTGCATTATTTATTAAAATTTTACTTATCCATGTCTTAAAATACTTAGGTTCCTTCAACTTATATATAGAAATATAAGCTTTATATACTGTTTCTTGTAGTATGTCCAGGGCATCTTGTTCATTTTTTGCATAGGCAAATGCTATTCTATAAAGACCCTCTTTACTTATGTTCATAAGACATTCAAAGGCTTTTTCATCTTGGTTAATTGCTAACTTAACCTGCTCTTCCAAAATCATATTCTATCTCCTTCAATATTTAAATTACGCGTAATTTGTATTATACATTTATTAGACAACAAAAATCACTAAACAATTTTACTATTTGTAGAAATTATTTTATACATACAAAATTCTTCTAAAATAATCAAAAAATAGGTGAAGCCATTTTACACAGCTGTACCTATTTTATACTATAGAGACTCTTATCTAACAACGTAATTTATTTTACTTCAATGCCCCCATTTTGCGTCATATACCTAAATCATATAATTTCATACTTTTATGAAATTTTCCATGACACCTCTGTTGCAATAAAATTTACACCGTTTTGCCATTCTTTCAGCAAATTCACCTGCTAATTTATACAGTGTAGGGTTAACTTTTAATCTTATTGTATACAATGTATCTAACTGTTCAGCAATTTCATATGATTCTGGAACTTTATCTATATATCTTTTTAGTACAGGACCAATAAATCTTACAACCTGTCTTGATGTGTCAACATTACCAGACCTAATCTCGGCTTTAATTAGTTGCGAAACTTAAAAGGTTGAGCTTGCTATTCATTGAGATCATGGAAAGTTATTGTACTTTGATGATTGTTGAGTTTAGGAAGTTGTTGTTTTATATATCGATAAAATGCCAACATATTTTCAGTCAACACTTTATTTTTTTTCTTTACGAAATATACGTCCCAGCTAAAGTTATCATCCGGGAATTTATAATATCTGAGTTTGGAATCATCCGGGCGTATGGTATGTGCCGGAACAACAAACAGAAGGTTGTTATGTTGTGCAATCTCTCTTAAGGAGTTGAAATCACCAGAGGATATATCAATAATTGGGTTAAATCCTGCATTTTGACAAGCGGCAACAAAATTGTGGCGGATGTGAAATTGTGTGTTAAACATGGCATATCGTTGACAGTTCAAATCATCTAGATGGATGTGTTTTTTGCGGTATAATTCGTGTGTCCACGGAATACACAGATATATATGTTCTTGAATTAAACATTCAGCAGAAAAGCGGTCTGCATCTATGACACCAGTTGTAATACAGAAATCATATTCGTCTTTTTTCAAAAGTTCTTCCAGATAAAAGTCTGCATGATCTGAATATTCAATATTCACGTGTGGATGTGTATTCTCGAAATCTGTAATCAGTTTATAAGGCATTACGGAAATTACGCCAAAGGCCATACCAAGAAAAATGGTTTCCTGAGGCACATCTTTTATCTGAGAAATATGGGAATACATATATCTTTTTCGCTCCAGAATAATACGACATTCATCCAAAAAATACGAACCATATTTTGTGGGGGATACTCCATTGATATTTCTGTAAAGCAGTTGGCATCCTAGATCTTCTTCAAGTTCTCGGACTATTTTGGATATGCCTTGCTGGGACACATGATATACCGTAGATGCCTTATTGATACTTTTACACTCGCATACTTCTATAAAGACTTCCATTTGTCTGAATGTCATAACTCATCCTCCTTCATAACTTTTTTTGAATATGGTTTAGATATAGTAAGTTATCACATATTATATAATAAATTTATTATAGAAAATAGCACAACTATAATTAAAAATCGCCAACATTCACGAAACAGTCTCTTGTATACAACCTTTTGGTTGTAGATATACAATGATTTTTCTTCTTTTTTGTCTTAATTTTATCATATATACTTAAGTTGTCAAGAGATTATCAAACTCAGATAAAAAAGGAGAAAAAGGATATGAAAAACAAATATTATCCACATCTTGCAAGTCCTATTAAGATTAACGGAGTTACTTTTAAAAACAGAATTTTTGGTGCGCCCATGTCCAATCCAGAATTAGATGCAGACTGCAATATGCGGAAAGAAGAAATCGCATTTCATGAAAATCGTGCACGTGGTGGTCTTGCCAGTGTAGCCATTGGTCTTGGTATTGTAGATGCTATTGGTCGTACACACACAAAGGAAATAAAACTCTATGACATAATGTCTCTCCCTTCACTTAAGGAAGCTTCAAACGCTATACATCGTCACAATTGTAATGCAGTAATGGAACTAGCCCACGGGGGAAAATATGGAAATGCCCGTGGTCATGGCACTGCTGATGGTATATTAATTGGGCCGAATGATGAAGTAAATCCAGAAGGACTTCAGGTTCGCAGCATGACAGATGAGGATATCTACAGAGTTGCGGATTGTTTTGCTGAAGGTGCAAAGCTGGTTAAAGAAGCTGGCTTTGACATGGTACTTATCCACGGTGGTCATGGATGGCTGCTTGGTCAGTTCAGTTCTCCAACCATGAATCACAGAACAGATAAATGGGGGGGCAGTCGAGAGAATCGTATGCGTTTTCCACTGCTGGTAATAGAAAAAGTACGTGAAGCTGTTGGACCTAATTATCCAATTGAATTCCGTATGAGTGGAGCAGAGTATACGAAAGACGGATACACAATTGAAGAAGGCATCGAGATGGCCAAAATGCTGGATGGAAAGGTCGATATTATTCATGTTTCTGCTGGTATTCATGAAGACCCGGAGGTATTTACACTTACTCACCCATCTATGTTTATTGAACATGGATATAATGTATATCTTGCGTCTGAGATTAAAAAACACGTTAAGACACCGGTTGCTACATTAGGAGGACTAAATGATCCTGACATGATGGAAGAAATTATTGCTTCAGGAAAAGCAGATATCATACAGGTTGCACGTCAATCACTGGCTGATCCATATTTCGCAGAAAAAGCATTTTCAGGAAAGGCAGATGATATTACTCGTTGCTGCCGCTGCTACACATGTTTCTTCAATTATTTAACAAATAGAACATTCTGTTGTGCACTTAACCCAGTTATTGGTAATGAATTAGAAAACAAGCATGCATTCCCAGTCACAACGCCAAAGAAAGTTATCGTAGTTGGTGGTGGCCCAGGCGGTATGGAAGCAGCTATTACAGCAGCTGATCGTGGCCATTCTGTTACTCTTTATGAAAAAAGCAGTAAACTTGGCGGACAGCTTCTTTCTGAACAGTATATTCCTTTTAAGCAGGATATGTTCAACTTTGTAAAAGTATTAAAAGGACGTTTGGAGAAATCAGGCGTTGAGGTTTGTTTGAATACAGAGCTTACTGCTGAGCAGGCTGCAGCAGAAAATGCTGATGTCATTATTACAGCTATTGGCGCTAAACCGATTGTTCCACCAATCCCTGGAATTGATAATGAGAAAGTTGTTGGCCTTGAAGCTCTTCATCAGGCAACTCCTGCACTTGGACAGAAGGTTGTTATCCTTGGCGGAGGTCTTGTGGGATGTGAATGTGCAATTTATCTGGATAGCCTTGGAAAGGATGTTACAATCGTTGAGATGAAAAGTGACTGGGCAACAGATTCTTATTTTATGCACAAAAGTGCAATGATAATGGCAATGCGTGGCACCAATATAAAGATTAATGTAAATACAAAGGCAAAGGCTATTACATCTGAAGGACTTGTCTGTGAAACAACCGATGATGAAGTTACTTTTGAGGCTGACAACATTTTGTTAGCAGCAGGTATGAAAGCTGACCGTGCAATTGCAGACAGCTTCTATAACGCAGCACCACGTGTATTTGAAACAGGCGACTGTATTAAGCCGGGTCGTGTTGTTGATGCAGTTACAAACGGATACTACCGTGCACTGGATATTTAAGATTAGATACTCGCATTTTGCATAATAAAATGGTAATAAAGAAATTTCAATAAAAAGGTTATGTCAATTACAGTAAAAAGCCTATATTTAAAGAAAGGGGATTATTATGAAAATAAAAGCGGCAGTAGTTCATGAAAATCCTTTGGATTTTGTGGACATTGTGAAAACTGTCTAAGTGCACATCAACATGCATGTGAAAATTTTAATGCAATTAATTTTGGTGGGGTTATGAGTGATGGTACAAAGAGACTTTCACAAAATGGAAAAGAAATATCTTCATTCTTTGGACAATCCTCCTTTGCAACTTATGCAGTGGTAAATCAAAACAGTGCAATAAAGGTTGATGATGATATAGATCTTGCATTGGTAGGCCCTCTAGGTTGTGGCATCCAAACAGGTGCAGGTGCTGTATTAAATAGATTAAATCCAAAATTTGGTTCTACTATTGCGGTATTTGGATGTGGAACTGTAGGAATGAGTGCTATTATGGCAGCTAAAATTACAGGATGTTCAAAAATTATTGCAGTAGGAGGAAATCCAAGCAGTTTAGAACTTGCAAAAGAGCTGGGAGCAACTCATACTATAAACAGAAAAGAAACTGATGATATAGTTGGTGAAATTAGGAAGATCACAAATGGAGGATGCCACTATGCAATTGATACCACTGGAGTTGCTGATTTTGTAAAGAAAGCTCTTGCTTGTGTTCGTTTCTTAGGTACTGCAGTAGTGCTAGGAGCAACTGGAGATTTGACCATTAATGTACAAGAAGAATTAATGGGTGAAGCAAAATCCCTAATTGGGATTTTAGAAGGTGATTCTGTTCCAAAGTTATTTATTCCTCAATTAATTCAATACTATAAAGAAGGTAAATTCCCATTTGATAAATTAATTAAATTCTATGATTTTAAAGATATTAACAAAGCTTTTGAAGACTCTCACAATGGTAAAGTTATTAAAGCTGTATTAAAAATAAATTAAATGGCTGAAAAAATGAAGCTTACATTCGAGGAAAGGCACAAGGAAGTTTTAGGATACTCATATTATAATTTAAATGAGGCTTACTTTCATCATTACTTAAGTAATAATTTTTGCAATATTCTTCAAAATGGATACAATAATTATCTATGCCATAAAATATTTCTATTAATAAATCTTGTATAAAATCCCATCAAAATGTTTTATTTTGTTTGTTTCATCACTTATAATAATAAAACATTTTGATGGGTTTTTTTATACCTTAAATATTTCCATTTTACTCTTCGAACTCACGTTATTTTATACTATAGAGACTCTATCTAACAACGTAATTTATTTTAATCCAATGCACCTATTTTGCGTCATATACCTAAATCATATAATTTCATAGAATTGTTTTCTCCACCAAATCCACTAGTTCTCTGATTTTCAGCCTTGCTCTCGGGCGTATTAGAATTATTCCATTTACTATCTGGAACAACCTTTCCGTTTTTCTTAATCCAATTATCAATATCATTATTAGAGTTACTTCCAGAACCCCCAAAACCCATAAAGCCTCTGCCATTTCCTGTGTTTACCAAAGCATACCTTATAGCTCCATCACTAACCAATTTTTTAAACTTGTCTACTGTAAGTATAGGATCTGAGCCACTAAATCCTCCAAGTGCCATTACAGGTTGACCAGTTTTAAGTATTAAATCTGAACCATAAGAATTAGCTGAAGGCACTACAACAAGATACTTTTCATTTGTTTTATTATTCTCTAAAAATTTTATGAGTTTTGAGTTATTAGTGTTACCCATATCTCTTTGCTGATTACTCCTTGCAAGCTCCAATCCAGTTGATGGACTGCTTCCATTCATTTTGTAAACCATTGGAGTAAATGACCACACTGTAGGAGCAGCTAAAATTCCTATAAAAGCAATACTAACCAGTGTTTTACTTAATGCTGTATTATTACTAAAACCTGACCTTTTCTCTTTACCTTTAATTAAATTAATTATACATAATATTAGTGAAGATATAATGCATAAAATCCCTGTTATTATAATTATAATCTTGTACCCATTTGATCTATTATAATTATAAGATAAAATAAGTATCTCAGCACAACCATTTGCAATAAGTCCTATTGGTAAAATCCAGGATTTTAAGCCACCTTCTTTATAAAATGTCCACATAGCTGACAATCCAATTCCAGTCAAAGCTGCAATAGATGGTGCCATTGTTGTTAAATAGTATGTGTGTGTTATATTTTTTGAAAAACTAAAATATATGAACTCAGGCAATAACCACATGACCCATAATATTAATGATAACTTTCTTTTACTATCAAAAGGAGCCTTTAACTTTTCCTTTATCGCTGCAGCAATAAATCCAATCATAGCAAATAGTAAAAACCAGGATATTTGATCTGACATATTGCCATTACCAAATAATCTAAAAATACCGGACTTTAAGTTAGATCTCATACCACCTTGTGCATTATTAACATATGACTTGTTTCTATTTGATTCATTAGTTCTATTTTCAAAATCACCCCAACCTGCTGTTCTTCTAGTATTGTTTTTATTTAATTCATTTTTTAATGTTCCTTGCTGCTTTTGACCTTTACCAGCATTTCTTCCGTTTATTCCAATCCTTTCCAATCCATTATGACCTATTATAAGCTGCATAACTGTATTATTGGTGCTGCTTCCTATATAAGGTCTGCTGCTTGCTGGTACCAAATCTACACCTATAGCCCAGGATAGTGATACTACTAAAAGTACAACTGTACCTAAAATAAGATCCTTTATTTTCTTCTTAAACCTCATAGTAGAAGCAAGAAGATATGTTATATATACAGCAGGTGCTGCCATATATGCTTCCACCATTTTTATATTAAATCCTATACCTACAAGAACTAAACTCAATATAAGGTATCTAATCTTACCTTTTTCAGCTGCTATGAAAGCAGCCCAGCATGCAAGTAATAAAGGCAGTACAAGTAAGTTATCAATTGTATTATTTCTGCCTGCTGCTACAGATATTGGTGTTACTGCAAGGCACAATGCTGCAATAAGCCCTGCTGAAGTTCCAAAAGATCTTTTAACAAGATGATATATAATTGCAACGGAAATTACTCCTGCAAGAGCTTGTGGAAGAATTATACTCCATCCACTAAATCCAAATATTTTTGCAGATACAGTTTGAATCCAAAAGCCTAAAGGTGGTTTGTCAATGGTCACAAAACCTGCTGGATCAAAAGATGCAAAAAAGAAATTTTTAAAATTCATCATCATACTTTTCACACCTGCAGCATAAAAAGTATTTGCATTTCCTTCTATACCCAAATTAGCAAAATTCAACACTACAGATAATATTAAAATTAATGATAGCAAAATGCTTTCTCTTGTAAATTTAATTTTTTTATTCACTATACCAACCTTCTTTCAAGTAAATATGAATAATGTGATTCTAATTTATTCAAATTAAATTTACATTACAAATATGTTATTTGAGTGTCAAATTTATTAACAATGTGAAAATAGTATCACTTTCTAGTTACTATTTTTGTACTATCATAGTATTTTCCATAGTTTTAAAATAAAAAAAATAACCGGATCACAAACCTATGGATGTTCCCAAAAAAAAAGAAGTGTACCCGTACTTTTCGCAAATGCAGGTACACTTCTTTTTTTACTTCATACTCTGTTTATCCATGAATAATATCTGTATATTCGTCAAAAACTTTTAATCTATCAATTGGCTCAAAACCAATTGCCCCTATTAATTTGCCTTTTTCCCAATCACTGCGAGTTGACCATATCACATTTGTAAAATTATCTTCAATTGAAGCAATTATGTCATATGCAAAAAGTTCTGGAATAAATGTACCTTTGTCCCCAATCTCAGCTGTAAATTTTGTAATCACTCTAATATATTGCGCTTGCTGTAAATCTGACAGGTCGATACGACTTGTTCCATTTTGAATACAAATATTTTTCGAGTCCTTTACACAATTACCATCATCAGAAACTTCAACTACTGCTTCAAGAGATGCTTTACCAGGTACAGCAGCATTAATTGTCAACTTATCGAAATGCCATCTCTTTTTCTCTGTTTTATAAGAAGGTTTAAATTCTGCAGGACGTCTCCACTCTGTAATATGTATGCCAGTGTTTTGAATGTCGTTAAAATCCAGCCAAACTACTAATTCATCGGATTTCGGTCCAATTTTAGTAGGATTTTTATAAATAAAATAATTTTCCTTATCAGATAATTTTGTTCTATAAAACCTAACTTGACTTATTTGCGCTGGTAAATGTGTAAAATATTTAGGCCTATTAATTTCTTTAATTATATGTCCAATATAAGAATATCCAATAAATAGTGGTTCATTTTCCCAGTTTCTAAGTTTAGCATCTTTCGTAATGCCTGGAATTGATGCAACTTTTTTTCCATTGCAAAAGGAAGAACCTCCTTCCTTTTTGGAAAATGCTGATGTATATTGAACCCATTTATTTAAACTTGCGTTCCCACCTTGCCAGGCATATTCCGTTATATCATAACAAGTCCCCCACTTCAAACCTCCTCTTCGATCAACTGCCATACGCAATAAATATGTTGCACCCCATCCAATTGACTTTCCTTTAACCATAAGTGGGTTATGTGACATCTCCGTATCATCTGCAAGTCTATTAATGTTTGCCCAAACCATACCAGTAAACCCTTCACTTACATGCAGGCTATCACTATCCGGTATCTCCAAATAATCACTATAATTATCTAAATGTATAGTTACTCTATCTGATTCTTTTACAATTTTGGGAGTACCATATAATAAAGCATTATTACAATTGCCAGATAAATCTTTAACCTTCGGTATTACACGTATGGCTCCCTGTATTCTAATCTTCTTTTCCTCTAGATTTGCTATTCTTACATCATAATTTTCCCCCCGTAAGAATTTATAGTAATATTCCACAAGTTTTTTCTCATGTCCTTTAAGCCCTACTGTTTTTGTTTCAACAACATTTTTATTGATAAAAAGTTCAACAGGTACATGTACCTCATCGTTTAAATTATTTGTAACTTCAACACTTGCATTCATTAAATTCCCATCTTTAAGGTTGAGAGCTTTAACTTTCATATGGTCAAATGTCAACTGGCAAGGATTAAAAACCATAATATTTTTAGTTATATTTTCTATACATAATTGGTGCTGTCCAGAAATTTTTGTCTCATACATGACAACAAAATTTTTCTTTTCATTAGGATTTAATACAATAACTCTTTCTTTATCTTTATTACCAAATAAATTAATTATATGATAAGTTCCATTATCATTAAGTTTAATTGTTACAGCAGCTATGCCCGTTCCTTCATTTCTAACCTTACCTGTAATTTTAACATGTCCAAAATTATCGATTGCAGTAATATCGATATCTGAAATAACAATCTTCGGATCTTCATTCGTTAAAGTTACCTCATCAACCAAATTTTCTCCTAATTTATCACTATCAAATCCAAAAGTTTGATAAAACAATTTATCTTTTGTTATATTCAGACAGCCATAATTTTCTCTTCCAATAGCAACAACTTCTGGAAATTCAGCTAAAAGTCGTTTATCATAGCTTCCTAAATCCAATTCACTTTCTCCATCTTGAACACTTCCTTGAGTTATATAAACTGTTTTTGCTCCCACTTCAGGATTTATAGAAATATTTTTAATGTAGTAATGTAAATGCCCGCTAATTACAAAGTTCACATTATATCTTTCAACAATGGGAACAATATGTTTATTGTTAAATTCATCTGTATATGGATGATGAAGTACTAAAACCTTCCAATTGGCATTTTGTGCTGCCTCTGATTTTAAATCATTAACCATCCAGTTTAATGTATTATGAATTATTTCCTTGGTTTTCGAATCTACAGGCAGACCTGAATCAACTGCATTCATTTCAAACAGACCCCATGAATTACTATCAACCATTAAAAAATGTGTATTTCCATAGTTAAATGAAAATGTTCGCCCTGTTTCATCACATTTATAAGTTTTTGATTGCGGTAAAGTAAAAAAATCATTATAAAATGGACCATCATCATGGTTCCCAGGTATATATATAAATGGTATTGTTTTTAGTACTTTAGGAATTTTTTTAAACCAGTTATTTTCATATTGTTCACGCTGATAACCTGTCCCAAATGGAATATCTCCACCATGAATAATAAAGTCAGGTTTATTTTCTAAAACCATATTTTCAAACTGTTTGTTCATATAAAACAAATGAGAATCACTTATTGTAAAAATTTTTATTCTATCTGGATTAGAAGGCAAAGTTTTAAATTCACCATTTGCTTTTTCCCCAGATTCCAGTTCAATCTTATAGTTGTATTTTGTATTTGCATTGAGATTGCCTATAACAGCCATATAAATAAAATTACCGCAGGTATTATCCTTACAAGGTGTTTCCTTGTAAAAACACACTTCTGCCTTTTGCGGCATTTGTCCTTGAATTTCATAAAATACATTTGTATTTATTTGAACTCGAGTCTCCCAAACTATAGTCATGCTATTTGAAGTTGGTGCCAACAAATAAGGCCCATTTAGCATAGTATCCTGAATCATTTTATATTTCCTCCCTTATAAGCAAAGCATAATATATGGGATCTCTAAATAAAATTTATAAATATATTCCATATCAAACAACTTCAAAATTAGAAACCATATAAAATAATTTTAAAGATATTTTATGCTTCTTTTGAAACTTTTTTAGCCCATAATGTTGGGATTATAACTACTGTCATTACTATAACTGCAGCAATCCAGAATATTTCTATATTATGAAAATTATAAGTAACCTTACCATTTACAACAAGTTTACTAATAGTCATTAATCTAGCATTTATAAATTCCTGTACTGTAGCACCAAAATAAGCAAGCAAGCCAACTATACCCATTGCTGCACCTGTAGCTTTTTGTGAACAAAAATCTACAGCAAGCATACCTCCTATAAAACATAAATTAACGCCTAATCCAAGCCCATATATTGCCATAAAAATCATGTTAAGCATACTATTCCCTGCAGGTGCAAAACAAAAACCTACTATACCTATTAACATTACTATTCCAAAAAAAATTGTTGTTACAGAATGACGTGATTTAAAAAATTTATCTGATATAAATCCGGAAAAAAATGAACCAATTCCACCCATTATTGGGGATATTGCAACTATTCCTCCTGCTACAATCAAACTATAGCCTTTTTGTTCTTGCAAAAATACAACGCCCCAACTGTTAACAGAATATCTTACAATTCCTAAACAAATTGCACTCAATGCAACTATCCAAACATACGGATTTTTAATTGCCTCCAACTGCGCTTCTTTTGTAGATGTATTTTTTTCCTTTTTAGCAACCTCTACTTCACCTTCAAATTCATTTGCAGAAGGTAATCCATAAGTCTGTGGCCTATCATACATATATCTATACATAATAGCTGCTATGAAAATACATATAACTCCAGGAATGTAAAATGCCGAATGCCATCCAAATGCAACTACCAACAATGCTGAACCAATATAAGTTACTGCTTCACCAATATAATGGGCAATACTAAAAACGCCATAGTATGTAGCTAACTTACTCTTAGAAAACCATTGTGACAAAGAAACAATACACGGAGCTGAACCCATTGATTGAAAACAACCATTAATAAACCATAAAATTAAGAAAACCCAATAACTATGTGAAAATCCTAAAACAAAATTAACTACTGCCGCACCAAGCAATCCTAATGGAACAATTTTTTTAATATTACATCTGTCAGCAAGAAATCCATTTAAACATTTACCAATTGCAATTGCAATTGTCATCCCAGCACCAATTGTTCCAAGTTGCATAGGAGTAAATCCCTCATTAAGCATTGGTTTTTTTACAATACCTAATGTCAATCTCATGACATAGTACATGCCATAGCCAACGATCATAGCTGTTACTGCTTGTATTCTCGCACGTTTATACATGCCTTTTACAACAATTTGATCTTTGATACGAGGTTTGTCCTCCCCACTCAAAAACCACTTAAATATATTCATAATTAAACCTTCCCCCTATAATTCTTAAATTTCTCTAATATACTTTCTTATTGTTAAATTTTTATAATATTGATTGTTTGCAGTAATCATCTATTTGTTATATTATGATTAGTTTTGGGTTATATGCTATCACTATTTTATAATTTAGTCAATATTTTTGTTATTTTAACCATTTTTACCTTTAATATTACAATTATTTGTACAATTGTGGTTATATTTTGATTAGTTTATAGCTAATCTTTCTTTAAATTATTTACTTTTATCAATTTTTATATATTATTATATGCATAATATAACCATATTTTATGCAAAACACAAATAATACTACCAAAAAAGAAATAAAAAATAACCGGTTTACAAATACATGCCGGTTACTTTTTCATTCTAAGCTAATTTTAATTCTTTAATGAACTTTTTTACATTTTCAATTATATCATCTTTACTTTTTCCAGCTTCTATTTTTTTAATTACTGCACTTCCAACAATTATCCCTTCACAATAGGGCTTGAATTTTGCAGCCATTTCTGCTGAGGATATTCCAAATCCAAGTGCCTTTGGAACATTCGTATAACTTGAAATTATATTCATGTATTCCTCAATATCAGTATTTATGCTGCTTCTTGTACCTGTAACACCATTTACGGAAACACAGTATACAAATCCACCCGCATCTTTTACTATCTTTTCTATTCTCTCCTTTGAAGTAGGTGCTACTAATGGAATAAGATGTACATTATATTCTTTTCCAATAGCCGCAATATCTTTTCTTTCTTCTATAGGAAGATCTGGTATTATAATACCATCTACACCGCACTCGCTGCACTCTCTTATAAACTTTTCCATGCCGTGTTTGAATATGGAATTATAGTAAACAAGATACACAAGAGGTACTTCCGTTTTCTTCCTTATCTTTTTCACCATATTCATTATACCTGCTATTTTAGTTCCACCTTTAAGAGATCTATTTGAAGACGCCTGTATAGTAGGTCCATCTGCCAGAGGATCTGAATAAGGTATTCCAAGTTCTATTATATCTGCTCCTGCTTCCTCCATTGCAATTACTAGTTCTACAGTAGTGTCTAAATCTGGATCTCCTGAAGTTATAAACGGTATTAGAGCTTTTTCTCCTCTTTCCTTTAGCTTTGAAAACTTTAAATCTATTCTATTCATTATAATTCTACCCCCATTATATTAGCTATAGTGTTTATATCTTTGTCCCCTCTTCCAGATAAATTTACAATGATTATTTTGTCTTTGCTGAGTTTTGGAGCAAGCTTCATGGTATAAGCCAGAGCATGAGAACTTTCAAGTGCAGGAATTATTCCCTCAACCTGTGACAAGTAAGTAAATGCATTCACTGCTTCTTTATCCGTCACTGCTTCATAAGTTGCCCTTTTTATATCATGATAATATGCATGTTCAGGTCCTACTCCAGGATAATCAAGTCCTGCTGATATAGAATAAGCAGGAAGTATTTGACCATCCTCATCTTGAAGTACATAAGTCATCATACCGTGAATTACCCCTACAGACCCCTTTGATATAGTAGCTGCATGTTCATCCGTATCAAGTCCCTTTCCTGCAGCCTCTACTCCTACCAGCTTTACAGAAGTATCTTCTACAAAAGGATAAAAAATTCCCATGGAATTGCTTCCGCCACCTACACAAGCTACAATGTAATCAGGAAGTCTCCCCTCTTTTTCCAGAATCTGCTTTCTAGCTTCATCCCCAATTACCCTTTGAAAATCTCTAACCATAGTTGGATAAGGATGCGGTCCCATTACAGAACCTATTACATAAAAGGTATCTTCTATATTTGACACCCAATTTCTCATAGCTTCATTTACAGCATCTTTTAGCGTTCCAGTTCCTGTAGTTACAGAAGTAACTTTAGCACCCAATATCTTCATCTTAAACACATTAAGAGCTTGTCTTTTTATATCTTCCTCACCCATAAACACTTCACATTCCATACCAAACATGGCAGCTACTGTAGCTGTAGCTACTCCGTGCTGCCCAGCTCCTGTTTCTGCTATAACCCTTTTTTTGCCCATTCTCTTTGCAAGAAGCACCTGTCCTAGGGCATTGTTTATTTTATGTGCTCCCGTGTGATTTAAGTCTTCTCTTTTAAGGTATACCTTTGCTCCACCTAACTTTTCAGTAAAATTCTTTGCAAAATACAGTGGACTTTCCCTTCCTACATAATCCTTAAGATAATATTTATATTCTTCTATAAATTTTTCATCTTTTATGGCTTCATTAAATTCCTTTTCAAGCTTTATAACTGCATTCATTATAGTTTCTGGTACATACTGTCCTCCAAATTTTCCAAATCTTCCATCCATTAAAAATTCCTCACTTTCTTTATAAATTCATTTATTTTTTCAAAACTCTTTACACCATTTTCTTCAACGCCGCTGGATACGTCTACTGCATAAGGCTTTACACATTCTAATGCAGTATTTATGTTATCTGCATTAAGGCCTCCTGCCAGTACCAATTTTTTATTTATATTTAAGTTTTTCAATACATTCCAATTAAAGTTTATGCCCGTTCCTCCAGTCTTTCCTCCTACACTGCTATCTACAAGCACTGCTTCTACATTATAATTTGATATTTTATCTATCTTGTGTTTTACATTATCTAATATATCTTTTCCATCAATGCTTACACTTTTCCATATTTTAAATGGATACAAGCTTTTTATATAACTTTCATCTTCCCTTCCATGAAGCTGGATTACATCTAACTTCAACATTTCTGCTGTATTTTTCACTTCTTCCAAACTATTGTTTTGAAAAATTCCCACTGGCCTTATCTTTTTATCTAAATTTTTAATAAGCTCTTCTGCTAATTTTAAAGTAACCTGTCTTTTACTTTCACAAAACACAAATCCGGCGTAATCTGGGAGGATCTTGTTTAAAATTTCTACATCTTCAACTCGCCTTATACCACATATCTTTACTAAAGTCATAAATTCACCCTTTCAAAACTTGGACTGTTTTATAAAATTATTTAATTTATGCCTATCTTTAATATTTCTCATAAAAGTTTCTCCTATAAGAACTGCACTTACACCTAAATCTCTTAAGTACCTTATGTCTTCTGAAGTTTTTATGGCACTTTCAGATACTACTAAAATTTGATCTGGTATTTTCTTTATAATTCTTTCTGTATTTTTCAAGTCTTCTGTAAAATCTTTTAAGTTTCTATTGTTAATTCCTACAATGGAACATCCAGCTTCGAGTGCAATTTCAAGTTCTTCTTCATCATGGACTTCCACCAGACATTGAAGTCCAATACTTTCTGCTAAATTGTAATAATCTTTTAATTTATCTTTTAAGATGGCTGTTATAAGCAAAATAGCATCTGCACCTATAAATTTGGATTGATATATTTGATAGGTATCAATTATAAAATCCTTTCTCAAAATGGGCTTTGAATTCACCCCTTTTACTTTACCTATATATTTATCATTTCCCTTAAAAAAATTTTTTTCTGTAAGTACAGACACTGCATCTACATCTATGCTTTCATATATTTTGGCTATACTGACAGAATCAAAATCTTCTACAATAACACCCTTTGAAGGGGATGCTTTCTTTATCTCTGCAATAATAGATATTTCCTTTTTACTAAGTGCTTTTTTAAAATCTCTTGTAACCTTTCCACTGCATCCTTCTATTATTTTAGTAAGAGGCATATTTTGTTTTTCAAGTTCCAATTGAGGCCTTTTAGCTTTCACTATTTCATCAAGTATCATTTTTCCATGCCTCCTAAAAATTATTACTGCACTTTATAAGTTCATTCATCTTTTCATAAGCTTTTTTAGAATCTATAATACCTTCTGCCATCTTCACTCCTTCTTCCATGCTTTCACATACTTTTCCAACATATAAAGCTGCTGCACTGTTTAAAACTACAATATCTCTTCTCGCACCTTTTTCTCCTTGAAAAATTTTACGTATAAGCGCTGCATTTTCTTCAGCAGTATATCCTTTTATGGCATCCATACTGCACAAATCAATTTCAAAATCTTCTGGATTTATTTTATAATCTGATATTTTTCCATCTTTTAATTCACTCACATAGGTATTAGAAGTAGTAGTTATTTCATCAAGTCCATCTTCCCCGCAAACTACCATAGCTCTTTCACAGCCTAAGTTTGAAAGTACTTTTGCCGCTGTGTGAGTCAAATTCTTATCATATACTCCAAGTACCTGACCTTTTACAAAAGCCGGATTCGTAAGAGGTCCTAGTAAATTAAATACTGTTCTTATACCCAATTGTTTTCTTGGACCGGCTACATTTTTCATTGCACGGTGGTACTTTTGAGCAAACAAGAATGCCATACCGTTTTTATCAATACAATTGGAAGCATATTTTGGTTCTAAATTTATATTAAAGCCCAACTTTTCAAGTACATCTGCACTTCCACTTTTACTTGACACTGCTCTGTTTCCGTGTTTTGCCACTTTCACTCCTGCAGCTGCAGCTACAAAGGATACTGCCGTTGATATATTAAATGTTCTGCCTCCATCTCCTCCTGTTCCACAAGTATCAATAACATATTCGGACTTGAGTTTTAAATTCTCCGCATTATCCCTCATAGCTCTTGCAAATCCTGTTATTTCCTCTGCAGTTTCACCTTTCATCCTTAAGGCTGCTAGGAAAGCTCCTATTTGGGAATCTTCTGCATTTCCCTGCATTATTTCGTTCATAGCTTCATAGGCTTCACTTTCTTCCAAATTACTTTTACATATAATTCTCTCTATTGTCTGCTGTAACATTACAAATCCCCTCCAAAAAATTTTTTATTATTTGCTTTCCCTTCTCTGTAAGAATTGATTCTGGATGAAATTGGAGTCCATAAACTTCATATTCTCTGTGCTTCACAGCCATTATTTCTTTGTCATCCAAACTTTCTGCAGTTACCTCAAGTTCTTCTGGTAAAGTGTTTTTTTCTATTATAAGAGAGTGATATCTCATGACATTTATAGAATTTTCCAAATTTTTAAACAATTTATTTTGGACTATGCTTATTTCCGAGGTCTTCCCATGCATTATATTGTTTGCTCTCACTACTTTTCCACCATAAGCACATCCAATAGCCTGATGTCCAAGGCATATTCCCAAAATAGGAATTTTACCTCCGAATTTTTTTACAACCTCTATGCATATACCTGCATTTTCAGGAATACCGGGTCCCGGAGAAAGTATTATTCCATCAGGATTTAATCTTTCTATCTCATCCAGTGATATTTTGTCATTTCTAAAGACTTTTATATCTTCATATATTTCACCAATATACTGGTAAAGATTATAAGTAAATGAATCATAATTATCTATTAAAAGTATCATTTTATATCACCTCTATCATAGCCATAGCTTTATTTAACGTTTCCTGATATTCTCTTTCTGGAACAGAGTCATACACAATTCCTGCACCAGCTTGAACATATGCATGACCATCTTTAAAGAGTATGGTTCTTATTGCAATACAGGTATCCATGTTTCCATTAAGTGAAAAGTATCCAACTGCACCGGCATATATACCTCTTTTAGTATCTTCAAGTTCATCAATTATCTCCATAGCCCTTATTTTAGGTGCTCCAGATACAGTTCCTACAGGCAAACAAGATATTAATCCATCTAAATATCCCAAATCTTTTCTCAAATCTCCTGAAACCTTGGAAACTATATGCATAACATGAGAGTAAAAATCTACATCCATAAATCTATCTAGTTTTACACTTCCAAACTCACTTATTTTACCTATGTCGTTTCTCCCCAGATCAACTAACATCACGTGTTCTGCTCTTTCTTTTTCATCTTCTAACAATTCCTTTTTTAATTTTAAATCCTCTTTTAAAGTTTTTCCCCTAGGTCTTGCACCTGCTATAGGATTGGTCATAACCCGTCCATTCTTTACACTTACTAGGCTTTCCGGTGAGGAACCTGCTACTTTAAATTCTTCAAAATCTATATAAAAAAGATAGGGTGAAGGATTTTTAGCTCTTAATCTTCTGTACACTTCAAAAGGTTCTGAAGTACTTTCAAATTTCAGCCTTTGTGACAAAACTACCTGAAATATATCTCCAGCTTTTATGTATTCTTTTGCTTCTTCTACCATGCTGCAGTATTTTTCTTTTGAAACATTTGATGTAAATTCTTTATGTTTATCAACTTCTGAAAGTTTATGAATGACATTACTTGTGCATATCATGTCTTTCAAACTTTCCAGAGAATCTACAATACTTTCATAAGAACACTCATCTTCTTCTGACACATTGTAAATAAAATAAACTTCATGTTTAAAATGGTCATAGCATACAAAAGTTTTGTAAAACATAAGGTATGCTTCTGGTGTTTTTAAAGAATCTTCATTTTCATTCGTCAGCTTCTCATACTGCCTTATCACATCATATCCTGCATAACCTACTGCTCCTCCTGTAAATGGTATGGAAAGTCCAAGGCTATCATAAGGTACATTTAAATATTTTTTTATATAATCCAGTACTTTTCCCTGAACACTTCTTACTCCGCTTTCCTCTTCTACACGTATTTCATTTCCACAGCTTTTTATCTTCCTATAGGGATTCATTCCTGCAAAAGAATATCTTCCTATTTCATTTTCAGAATATATACTTTCAAATAAAAATTTATTTTTTCCTTCCAAACTGTAGTAAATACCTATAGGGGTAATCTCATCTCCATTTATCTTTATAAATAAAGGGAACGTCTTTTTCAAATCTTTATAATAATAAAATTCTTCTTTTTTAAGATTGATCACAAAATACCACCTCTTTGATTTAAAATTATACAAAAAAGGCCATTTCATCCTTAAACTGGGACGAAATGACCGCGTTGCCACCCAAATTAGTCTCTATTTATGGTGAATTTTTTGAAAAAATAAAAAAACATCTCATCCTTAAAGGACGAAATGTTAAATTTCGTTATGCCACCTAAATACAAACTATCTTTTTCAGGTACAGATTTACTCGATACCCTGTCCTTTTAACGGTAGACTACCGGTTTTTGCTACTATAATTTTGCATTACACCTCCAAGACCCATTCAATACAGACTACAGTACCTGGCTTGCACTACCCCAAATTCGCTTAAACTAAATTTCCATATTTACTATTTCTTTTCACAGGTTTTATATTACTAACTTGTTTTATATATTAAAGCTTTTTTTTCCCGTTGTCAATACTAATTTTTAAATCTTTTTTCTTTTCTTTTTGAAATATATTTCTCAATATTGGCATATGACTTTTCCATATAGTTAACCTCCGATCCCTTAATCCGGTTTATAAATCTTCCAGACCTTTTAAAGTTTTCAGTGTTCCTTCTGTCTGCTCAACCTGTTTTGTTATAAGTTTTTCTTCTTTCATTTTCTTTAGTACAGGATATATATGTCCATAATTTGAATAATAGGATTTAAAATTATTCTCATCTAACGCAGATACAGTAAAGACATTTGAATTTGATGCAGGACAATAATCAGCTGTATCAGCATTATCGTTACCTATCGTTACCTGCCGCTGCCACAATAAAAGATCCCTTAGGAACTTCATATTGTATAGCAGAATCTATCTCAGGAGCATCTCCTCTTGATCCAAAACTTAAATTAATTATATTTGCTCCCTTATCTGCCGCATATTGTATTCCCTCTACAATTATATCAGAGTGCCCAGTTCCACTGCTGTCAAGTACTTCTATTGGAACGATTTGAACATCCAAAATTTAGTTCTTTCTGAAATACTCTCTAAAGATTATATACAATCGATGGTCTTTCTGTATTTGAATCTAATTGTAAAATAAACTTTTCAAGACATTCTGGTTTGTCTAAGCCTGCTGATTGCAAAAAATTGTATATAATGTTAGCTTTCCTTATTATGGGTTCATTTTCCTTATTATTCATTATATTTCTTATTGAATCGTACAAATATGATGAGCGCTCATAATGATTATTAAACTTTTTACCCTTTTCTCCAATCCTTAGTTTTACAGCCTTCTGAAGTCTCTCTAAAGCTACCTCACCAGCCAAAACAAGTCCATTTAGTTCGTCTAAAATTCCATATTCTTCTACAGATAAATCCCCACTTGATGGCTTGTATACAAGATCATGTTC
>DAIMMR010000453.1:0-3089 GCA_036720575.1 Clostridium sp. | reverse complement strand
TTAAATATATTTAAAGACTTTGGAACTGAAGACTTACCCTTGAATTTCATTACGCCAATTAAATGGTCTATATTTTCAAAAGTATCCGGAATATTTTGGTTTTGATAAAATTCGCTTAAAGTTTTCTTATCTAAATATAAAGTAGGTCTTCCCTGAATCTTTATAAGTATCCCCTCTCTGTGTAATTTGTTAAGTATTCTGGATAGATTGCTCCTATCACAATTCATAACAATACTCAGCGAACTAGCATCTGTCTCCATGTTATGGAAATAATCTTTAGTAGCTGCTTGTAGGGTTCTCTGGCGGATTATCCCCGCAGCTTCGTTGCTTAAGGATTTTGACTTCATAAATTTCACCCCTTAGTTTTAGAAATGTCTAATTGTCCTATAAAATCCATATCGGATATAAATGCCTTTTAAGTTAACTCATTCTACCATAAAAAAATAAAATTATAAATAAGTATAGACTTGATTGTCGGTATCATTAGAATTGTCTTCTAGGCAAGATTATGATATAAAATTTCAGTGTTTCTTTTTTTGAAAACATTTACACGGTTCTAAGATCCGAAAACATTTTCACATAATATGAAACCGATTTCTCAATATAATGCACACACATCTTATATATAGTCACACATCTTAAAAATAATAGTTTTATATGACAAAAATTTGAGGAAAACGAACACGCTTGTCAAAAATTGATAAAATAACCCATAAATTGACTGGGCTATCGCTACCCTTTATAATGAGATTTATTGAATAATATATAAGTTTCAAGAAGAAATGGTGGTGAACAAAATCAAAGAGATAAAAGTGTTGGTATTAACCCATGGAAAATTTGGTGAAGAATTGGTAAACTCTGCAGAGATGATAGGGGGTAAATTACCCAATGTAAATGCATTCTCACTGATGCCAGATATGTCGCTTGAAGAATATGCGGCTAGTATAGAAAACAAACTGAAGGATAAAGAAAAATATCTATGTTTAATTGATTTATTTGGAGGAACTCCCTTCAATACTGCGGCTATGCTTAGGAAAAAGTATGATATCACCATAGTAACCGGCATAAACCTAAATATGTTGTTAGAAGTAGGCATTAATTTAAATAACATGGATGTAGAAGCATTAGCTAATCTTGCATGCAATTCTTTGAAGGAAAGTGGAAAAATAATATCTTAAAAAATGAAATGGAGGATTATTATGAGCAAAATTGAATTGATACGAGTTGATTTCAGAATGATTCATGGACAAGTTATGGTCAAATGGTTAAAAGCTACAGGCGCACAAATTATAGCAGCTGTCAACGATGATATAGCAAACGATCCATTCTTGGCAGATATTTATGGTATGGCAGCTCCATCCAATGTGGACATAAAAGTATTTACCAAGGATAAGGTTATTGATTATTTCAACAACAACAATTCAGACAATAGCAAGGTCCTTGTACTGTTTAAAAATGTAAAAGATGCTCACTACTGCTATGAAAAGGGATTTCCCATGGAACACTTACAAATCGGAGGACTTGGTTCGGGTCCTGATAGAATAAACGTTCATGGTCCAATTACGTTAAATGCGGAAGATGCAAAATTGTTAAAGGACATGAACGATAAAGGTGTGAAGATTGAGTTTCAACAAGTCCCGGATGACTCAAAGGCTTCTTTAGACAAAATATTAAAAAAATATGATTTTGGGTTAAATTAATTAAAATTTGATTTTTAAAAAAGGAGGAGTTTAATTGAAAGAAGAAATCTTAAAAATAGCACAAATGATTGAATATGTCCCCAAAATAGGTGGTGGTTATGAGGATTTAGACAAATTGTGTGAAGATGCTATGAGGTACCGATTCAAGACAGTTGCTGTAGGTGAATCATCTGTTGCCTATTGTAAAAACATCTTAAAAGGTTCCGGAGTTAATGTTTCCGCAGGGATATCGTTCCCATTTGGTCAGACAACTATTGAAGCAAAGGTTTTTGAAGCAAAAGATGCGATTAAATTAGGCGCTGACGAGGTTGAATACGTTGTAAATATCGCTGAAGTTAAAAGACAAAATGAAGACTATATCAGCAAAGAAATGGATGCAATCGTTACTGAATGCCGTAAGAGAAATGTATCTTCCAAAGTCATCTTTGAAAATTGTTATCTAAGCAAGGATGAAATCATTTTTTTATGTAAGATTGCATCTAAGGTCAAACCTGATTTTATAAAAACTACTACGGGATTTGGCAGCGGTGGTGCAACTGTAGAAGATGTAAAATTGATGCGAAAGTATGCTTCTTCAGACATAAAAATAAAAGCAGCTGCAGGGATTCATGATTTAAAAACACTTTATGCAATGGTTGAAGCAGGTGCAAATAGAATAGGAACTTCTCATGCAATTAAGATAATAAAAGAATTACAAGCAATTTACATCTAAAAAATCAATTTAAATATATAAGAGGAGTGATTTCATGAATGAGAAATGGCTAGATCTATCTAAAAAAGTTGTAATTGTAACAGGCGGAAGCAATGGAATTGGTGAAAAAATAGTAGAAAATTTAGTTGGAAATGGTGCTAAAGCCATTGTTGCAGATATTGTAAAGAATAATCAACATGATGGCAACAAATCTATTGACTATATAAAATGTGATATATCCAATAAATCTGAAATTGAAGAAATGGTAAAAATAGTTGTAGACAAATACGGCCGTATAGATGCATTAGTTAACAATGCCGGTGTAGGCAGACTGGGGATGCTTGTTGATTATCATGGAGGAAATCCGGAGTATGAAGCAAATGAAGATGATTTCGATTTTATGGTTCGTATAAATCAAAAAGGCACCTTTTTATGCTCACAAGCTGTTGCACATGTTATGATTCAGCAAAAAAGCGGTGTTATAATAAATATTGCTTCTGAGGCAGGCATTGAGGGATCTATAGGACAGAGTCTGTATGCAGGAACAAAGGCAGCTGTACATGCATTTGGCTTGTCTTGGGCAAAAGAATTGGGACCTTATAATATAAGGGTAATAGGAGTTGAGCCAGGCGTCAACGAAAGAACAAATTTAAGTGATGAAAAAATGCTCAAAACTCAAGCATATATCAGAGGACAAG
>DAIMMR010000030.1:0-20408 GCA_036720575.1 Clostridium sp. | reverse complement strand
CAGGTAAAATGATAAACAAAATGATGGGATTTTTAGGATTGGAAGATGACTTGGACGAAGATATAGAGGAAGAAGGAACAAAGAGAGGAGAAAATGAAAAAATCGTAAATGATTTTGCAGATGTAGACCCTATTGTAAATAATAAAAGACAAAATAAAGTTGTTAGCATACATACTACAATAGCAGCTAAGGTAAGGATAGTTAAGCCAGCTACTTATGAGGAAGCAGCTGATATATGCGATGAACTTAAAAACAGAAAAATAATAGTTATAAATACTACAGGACTTGAGATTAGAATAGCTCAAAGGTTACTTGATTTTATGGGCGGTGCAAGTTATGCATTAGGAGGAAATTTGGAAGAAATAGAAAAAGGGATATATATACTTTCACCATCTAGTGTAGAAGTAAGCAGTGATTTAAAAAATGAGTTATCTGGAAAAGGAATATTTGGATGGAAGTAAGTATATTTAGTGATAAATAATTGGAGGCAAAAATGATAAGTAGTACTTTAGCTGTTGCAATATCATTACTGTTTAGATTTCTTGAAGGTGCTATAATATTGGATGTAATTCTATCCTGGGTTATGCATGGGAGAAGTAACGCATTTGTGGATTTTTTACATATATTTACGGAACCCCTTATGATACCTGGAAGAAAAATTCAGGAAAAACTTATACCAGGGTTAATGATAGATTTTTCACCTATAGTGGCCTTTTTTATAATAGATATATTACGAGGAATTGTATTTTCAATACTCTAGTATATGAATTAATGCATAGCAAATTAAGGGATAATTATGGATAAAAAAAATTTTATAAAGAGATTTCATTTTTGCGATGAAAATGAAATATTACCTATATATGATAAAATAAGTTTAGCAAAAAAAACTAATAATACAGTATATACCTCAACATTTTATACTCCTAATGTATGGAATACTTTAGAAAATCTAAGGGAAGAAATTGGTTTAAATATATGCAGCTGTGGCATATTTGAAGATGCAGAAAGAAAACTTATAGCATTTTCAAAGTTTGATATAAGGAATTATCCAATAAAATTAATGGAAATAAAATGTAAGCCTAAATTTGTTAAATTACAACACAAGGATTATTTAGGGGCTCTTATGGCTCTTGGACTTAAAAGAGAAAAATTTGGAGATTTAATACTAAAGGAAGATAAGCAATGTTATTTAGCTGTTTGTGAAGATATAAGTGATTACATAGAGATGAATTTAAATAGCGTAGGAAAGAGTAGCTGCAAAGTAAATGTTTTAGATATTAGTTCTGCGGAAATTCCCCTATATAATTTTAAAACTTCTGTTTTAAATGTTTCTTCCTTGAGAATTGATTGTTTAGTTAGTTCTCTATGCAATATATCAAGAAATAAATCTCAAGAAATGATTAAGAGAGGTAAAGTTCTTTTGGATTATTTACCAGAAACAAGAAAAGATAAATCTATAGAAGATAATTGTATAATAACTGTAAGAGGCTGTGGAAAGTTTAAAATTGTGGGAGAAACGGGTTGGACGGGAAGCGGTCGATGCAAACTTCTTATAAAAAAATTTAGTTAATTTGTGAGGTGCTCGTGATGTTTATTACTGCTGCAGAGATAACAAATAAGGAATTTAAAAAAGTACTTAGAGGTTATAATATAGATGAAGTAGACGAATTTTTAGACAAAATAGCAGAAGATTATGAGTCTATATATAAGGAAAATTCTCTTTTAAAGGAAAAAATGCAGTCTTTGGATGAAAAGATAAATCATTATACTAAAATGGAAAATACTATAAAAGATACACTTTTATTAGCTCAAAATGCTTCTGAACAGGCTAAAGAAAATGCTAAAAAGGAAAGTGAATTTGTAGTAAAAAATGCAAATGATGCTGCACAGAAGATAATAGATAAAGCTCATGGCGATGTAATTCAAATTACAGATGAGTTTGAAAATGTAAAACAGGAGTTTTCTAAGTTTAGAACTAAGTTTAGAAATTTTATGAAAACTCAAATGGAAATGTTTGATGATATGGAAAAAGATTTTGTAAAGAATTATGACATCGGGTATGAATCAAATGAAAATGAAGTAGAAGATACTACTGTTAAGGAAAAGGAAATAGAAATAGTAGAGCCAAAAAAAGAAGATGTTTCTTTAGTTGAAAAGAGTAACAAAGAATTTGATGAAGATAATAAAGAGGACTCAAATCATATGGAAAAGGAAATTTTTGAAGATAAGGATGAACTCGAAGAAATTAAAAATTTTTTTATTAAAGGATAGAAAAAGCCACTCTAAAAGTAGAGTGGTTTTTTAGTATGCACCGATAAACAGAGCATATTTGACAATCAATGTTGATTTAATATATGCTAGTAATTATAGAAATAAAAATGAGGAGGACATACAAACATGGTTATTGGAATTATAGGGGCTATGGATGAAGAAGTAGAAATACTTTTATCTGAATTAGAACTGGAGAAAGTTGAAGAAAAAGCTAATATGAAATTTAATTTAGGAAAACTTTATAATAAAGATATAGTGGTAGTAAGGAGTGGTATAGGTAAGGTAAATGCAGCCGTATGTGCCCAAATACTTGTAGATGATTTTAATGCAGATTATATAATAAATGTAGGTATTGCAGGGGGTGCAGGAGAAAATGTATATCCAGGAGATATAGTAATAGCAGACAATTTGGTACAGCATGATATGGATACATCTGCTTTTGGAGATAAAGTAGGACAGATACCTAGATTGGATACATATGATTTTAAATGTAATAGAAGACTTGTAGAAAAGGCTAAGGATGCCTGCAATAAATTAGGAAATATAAATAGTTTTGTAGGAAGAATAGTTACAGGAGATCAATTTATTTCAAGTACAGAAAAGGTTAGATATTTGAACAAGGAGTTTGGAGCACTGGCTTGTGAAATGGAAGGTGGAAGTATTGCACAGGTAGCTTATTTGAACAATGTGCCTTTTGTAATAATAAGATCTATATCAGATAATGCAAACAATGGTGCTAGTATGGACTATAAAAAATTTGCACCTATTGCCATAAAAAATTCTACACAAATAATTAAAAGTATGATTATGAGCTTGTAATTTTTACGCATTGCGTTTTGGGAGGAAAATGGTGGAAATATTTATAATATTACTTGGAATTTTAATAGATAGGGTTACGAAAATATGGGCCATTGAAGTTTTATCTAAATTTTCTCAGGTAATAGTAATAAAAGATTTGTTTTCATTACTGTATTTGCAAAATAAGGGAGCTGCTTTTGGAATTTTACAGGGTAAGCTTTACTTTTTAACTATAATTACAATAATTGTAGTTGGAGGAATGATATTTTATATTATAAAATATAAACCTAGTGAAAAGCTTATAAGAATAAGTTTTTCACTTATAATAAGTGGAGCTTTGGGAAATTTGATGGATAGAATGGTGTATAAATATGTAGTTGACTTTATTTCTGTCCATTATAAAGACATTTATTATTTTCCTGTATTCAATATAGCAGATGTAATGGTGGTAGTAGGAACTGCACTTTTAGCATTCTATTTATTAAAGGAAGAAAAGTATGGAAAGTAAAAAATTTTTGGTTTGTGATGAAGAAGAAAATATTAGACTTGATGTATTTTTGTCTAAATGTTTTCAAGATAAATCAAGATCATATATTCAAAATGTAATAGAGGATAAGTTGGTAGAAGTAAACGGCAGAGTAAAGAAATCCAATTACAAGGTAAAGGCAGGAGATAACATAAAAATTACTATACCTGACCCTGTGAATTTAAATATACAGTCGGAAGATATACCCCTTGATATATTATATGAGGATAAGGATGTTATTGTAGTAAACAAACCTCAAGGTATGATAGTGCATCCTGCACCAGGAGTATATGAAGGTACATTAGTAAATGCTCTTTTAAATCACTGTCATGATTTATCTGGCATAAATGGAGTGACAAGACCGGGTATAGTGCATAGAATAGACAAAGATACTTCAGGAATACTTGTGGTAGCTAAAAACGATAATTCCCATAATAAATTGGCGAAACAGCTTAAGGATCATTCTATGACTAGAGAATACATAGCTTTAGTAGAGGGAGTCGTAAAGCTAGATGAGGGAACTGTAGATGGGCCTATTGCAAGACATCCTAAAGATAAAATAAAAATGGCAGTTTGTGTGAATGGAAAAAAGGCCATTACCCATTATAAGGTTATTAAAAGATTTAAAAATAATACTTTGATAAAATGTATACTTGAAACAGGAAGAACACATCAGATAAGGGTACACATGGCATATATAGGGCACCCTCTTGTAGGAGATCCAGTATATGGCTATAAAAAGCAGAGGTTTAAACTAGGTGGTCAGCTCCTCCATGCTGAAAAGCTTGGCTTTATTCATCCAGCTACAGGAAAGTATATAGAATTTGAAACGGAAATACCAGATTATTTTAAAAAAGTGATAAAAGTTTTAGATAATATGAATTAAAAAAGCAGTCTATATAATTTTAGACTGCTTCTTTATTGGATTTTTCAGAAGCACTTTCTTCTGGTAATATTAAATTAAGTATTATTCCAATGATAGTTGCAAGAGCCACACCAGATATTTGAACTGGCGATCCACCTAAAGTAAAGTTTATGGAAGCACCACCAATTCCTATTACTATTATGACAGATGTCAATATTAAATTTCTATTTTTACTAAAATCTATTTTATCCTCTACAAATATTCTAAAACCTGAGGAAGCTATTATTCCAAATAATACTATGCTTACACCGCCTATTACAGGCATAGGCATATTTTCAATTACAGCAGCTATAGGACCTATAAATGAAAGTATTATAGCTATTACTCCAGCACCGCCTATAACCCATACACTGTAAACTTTGGTTATAGCCATAACTCCTATATTTTCTCCATAAGTTGTAGTTGGAGGTCCACCTGCAAAACCTGCAAATATAGTGGCTAATCCATCTCCTAATATAGATCTATGAAGTCCTGGATCTTTGGTGAAATCCCTTCCTACTACATTGTTTGTTACGTAAATGTGACCTATGTGTTCTGCTAAGGTTACAAAAGAAATAGGGGCCATAAGCATAACGGCATTTATGTTGAATTTAGGAAACATAAATGGAGGTAATTTAAAAAGTTTGGTACTTACAATAGTATCTAGTGCTTGCTTTGGCACTACACCTAAAATTAAAGCAGATATATATCCAACTATTATTGCTATTAGTATAGGTATTATTCCTAAAAATCCTTTAAAATACATGGTTCCAATAACAGCTGTGGCAACTGTAATTGCAGAAACTGTCATCCAGGCCCATCTTGGTATACTTTGCATCTGATCAGTTGTATAAGTAGGGTTGAATCCTGCCCAGTTTATAGCTGTAGTTGCAAGACCTAGGCCTATTACTATTACTATGGAACCAACAACTACAGGGGGAAGAGCTCTGTTAAGCCAGTTTACACCGCAAAGTTTTATTATGCCAGCTACGATTAAATATACACAACCTGCTGCTATTACACCAGAAAGCATAGATGCTGACCCATAGCTTTTAGATGCTATAAGAATTGGACTTATAAAAGCAAAGGAAGAACCTAAGTAAGCTGGAAGCTTGGCCTTGGTACATAAAATATAAATAAGTGTTCCAACACCGCTGCAAAATAATGCTATGGATGGACTCATTCCTGTTAAAATTGGGACAAGTATAGTTGAACCTACCATAGCAAATAAATGTTGAAAACTAAGAGGTATGGTAACTCCTATAGGTAATTTTTCTTCTACATCAACAAAATTTTTCATTTATGCGCTCCTTTTCTAGTCTCTCAAGGACTATTTTAAAAGTTTTACAATTCATATATTTTTACTGAATCATTTTTGTCTATTTCTGTAATTTCCACTGATATCATTTCATCTCTAGAGGTAGGAATGTTTTTACCTACATAGTCAGCTCTTATAGGAAGCTCCCTATGTCCTCTATCAACTAAAACTGCAAGCTGGATTAATTTTGGCCTACCAGAATGTATAATAGCATCAATTGCTGCTCTTGCAGTTCTGCCTGTATAGATAACATCATCTACTAATATAACTTTTTTGTTTTCCACATCTATTACATTAGATCCTTTTAGTATAGGTTGTCCTGCAAGGCTGGTTAAATCATCTCTATAGAGGCCAATATCTACATCTTCTACTTTTAATTTTATTCCTTCAATTTTATAAATGTTTTCGGCTATTCTTTTTGCTAATGGATATCCCCTTCTCTTTATTCCTACAAGTATTATATCTTCTGTTCCTCTATTCTTTTCTAATATTTCATGGGATATTCTTTTTAAAGTTCTATTCATAGCCTTCTCATCTAAAATAAGTGCTTTTAATTTCAACATATGACCCTCCCTTCTTCTTTAATTTACAATTCACAGTGCACAATTTACAATTATAATTGTGCTTATTTCAACTTTATTTACAGTATAAGTATTATAAAAAATGCCCTTCACGCAGTGAAGGACATAATAATCATACGGATATAAAAATACTTTATTGACCTCACTGGATCATTTTAAAAGATATTAAATTCACAATCTATTATAAGATAGTTTTTTTAATATTGCAAGTTTTTTGCACTACATTGGTTTTATGGAATAAATATGGTCTATTTTGTCTCAAAAGATTATCTTTTTAAAAGCTGCATAGTATTTAAAAATCTACTTGAAAATTTTTATTGAAGCTGTTTTATATCCGGTTTTGTAGGTTCTGTATAAATGGTTTGGTTAGTATAATATATTACCATTCCCGGTTTGGCACCATTTGGTTTATGAACATTTTTAATTTCTGTATAATCTACAGCTACTTTGGAGGAATTTTTAGCTTTACTGTAGTATGCCGCAAGATTTGCAGCTTCTTCCAAAGTTTTATCTGGAACTTTGCCAAAATTTTTTATTATTACGTGAGATCCAGGAATTTTTTTAGTATGAAGCCATATATCTCTCTTGTCTCCAAATTTAAGGGTAAGATAATCATTTTGAAGATTATTTTTACCTACATATATTTCTATTCCATCACTGGATATAAACTTCATTGGTTTGGAGTCCCTACTCTTCTTTTTAGTATTTGATTTTTTGAATTTTATATACCCGCTTTCCATAAGTTCTCTTTTTATTTCTTCAATATCATCGTAGTTTTCACAATTCTTTATGTTGGTCATTACAGAAGTCAAATACTCCATTTCCTCTTTTGCTATTTTTAATTGTTCATTTGCAGCTTGTTCTGTTTTCTTTAATTTGTTGTATTTTTTAAAATAACGTTGTATATTTTCGGAAGGAGTTTTATTTTTATCAAGTTTTATATCTAAATGCTCCATTTTTTCACTATAGTAATTTTGAATTTTTATATGGCTGTCACCCTTTTTTATATTGTAGATCTGTGAAGTTAAGAGTTCACCATATATTCTAAAAGTATCTTTATTTTTAGCTTCTTTAATGCTGTCTATTAGAATTTTTATCTTCTTAGTGCATCTTTCTAAGTTTATATTTATAAGTTTAGAAAGGTCAGAACTTTTGTTGTTTAACCTATCACATTTGTCCTTTTCATAGTAAAAATCTTCTATTAATTGGGAAGGCGTAGTATAATATTTTTCTTTGCATTTATTTAAATAGGTTAATTTATAACAGTAGAAATCTTTTACTTTTTCATTTTCTATGTAGGATGCAAAGTAAAAATTATCATTTATCAATTCATCAAAGATTTTCTTGCAAAAGTCGTATAGAAAGTCTAAATTGTTATTTTCTGAAAAATCTTTTTTACTATTTAATTTGTAGAACAATTCATTTGAAAAAGAACTGCTTATGCCAGTAAACACTTTTGAAAAAAAACCTTTATCAATTTTTGTTGAGGTAGTTGCTAAAAACTTTTTAAAATCTTCTTTTGTAAAAGAAAGGGGATTTAGTTTATTTGAAGTTGGTGGAAATACATACTTTATCCCGGGAAATAGAGATCTCACGGTGTTTATTTCAGGTGTTATATGTTTTATACTATCCATGATCAAATTATCTCTTTTTCTCACTAAAGTTATATTACTATGTCTTCCCATTATTTCTATTACTAATGTATATATACTGTTAAAACCCAGTTCATCTGAGCTTTCGAAATCTAAAAAAACAATTCTATCTGTGTCCAATTGCCTTATGGCAACTAATTTTGATGGGCTTAGGTGCTTTCTCAAAACCATGCAAAACATAGGGGGCTGCAGCGGATTTTGTTTACTTTTAACTGTAATGTGCATTTTAGGATATACTGGACTTGCACTTAGTAAAAGCTTATAATTTTTCCTTCCATTTTTAATGATTAATACTATCTCATCCTTTTCAGGTTGATTTATTTTTTCAACTTTTCCACCTAGTATTTTTTCTTTCAATTCTTTTAAAATGCTGTGTATGAAAATACCGTCTAAAGCCATATTGTTCATCCTCTCGTAAGTTATGTATTTAATAAATTATATCATCTAGGATTTTTAAAATAAAGTTGTAAAAATTTTATTGATAAAAGATTATTACAGTAGTAAACTTAATTTAAAATATACAGCATCTTTATGGAAGGGTGAAATTTTTAACATGAAATTTACTAAAATGCAAGGTACTGGAAATGATTTTGTAGTAATAGATGACAGAGAAAATAGATTTTTAGGAAAAGAAAAACAGCTTGGATTAAAGCTTTGTAATAGACATTTTGGAATAGGCGGAGATGGAATATTGATAGTTCGCCAGAGTAAAATTGCACAGATTAAAATGATAATAATAAACTCAGATGGTTCTTATGCAGCTATGTGTGGAAATGGAATAAGATGTTTTGCAAAATATGTATGGGAAGAAAATTTAGTAAAAGAGTCTCCTATAAAGATAGAGACAGGAGATGGTATAAAAGAAGCATTTTTGAATGTGGAAAATGGTAAAGTGAAGGAAGTCACTATTGATATGGGAACACCTTCTTTTGATCCAAAAAAAATTCCGGTTAGCTCCTGCAATGAAGTTGTAAAAAGGGAATTAAAAATTAATGAAAAAACTTATAGCATTACTTCAATGCTTATGGGAGTACCTCATACAGTTATATTTGGTGATCTTGAAAAGTATGATGTGAAAGAAGGAAAGGCTATTGAAAAATATTCTATTTTCCCTGAAGGAACTAATGTAAACTTTTGTGAAGTTTTAAATAAGGATGAAATTAAAATAAAAACTTGGGAAAGAGGAGCAGGTCCTACTTTAGCCTGTGGTACGGGAACTTGTGCCTGTGCTGTAGCTTCAAATAAGCTTGGATTTACAGAGGGAAAAGTTAAAGCTCAGGTTCCAGGAGGAATTCTTTTTATAGAAGTAAAAGATAATAAAGTTTTTATGACAGGTCCTGCAGAGGTTTCATTTAAAGGGGAATATGATATTTAATGAAGAACTTTAGAATGATAATTTTTTTTGCTTTCATGTCTTTTACATTTCTCATATTAAGTAGTTGTACACCTAGGGATGTAAACAAAGGTAGAAGTGGAGCAAATGTTCATTATTCTAATGTTATAGCAGTTGAAGCTAAAGAAACTGATACGAAAATATTTAATGTTGGTAGTCATAAGTTATCTCAAAATTTAACGAATAGCAATATAAATAATATAGAGGAAATGCTATATGACACAAAGAAATCCACTTTTATTTATTTAAACAAGGAAAAAGGTTCTAATAAAAATAAAATAGATATAATTACTAAGGATTCTGTAGATGAAGTTAAAAATTTTTATAATGCACGAAATATAAAAATGAATTCTACAGGGAATAAGATTGCCTTTAGGACTTTTAAAAACAGTTCGTTATATAGTGCTGAGGGAATGAAAGTATACGATATAAAAAATAAAAAATATCTAGATATTAAATCGAAGGTTCTAGTTTCTGGAGATTTATATGAGTTTCTGGATGATCATAGAATAATTTATTATGGAAGCATAGAAGGAAAAGCAAATTCTAATAGAGTATATATATATGATTTTAATACAGACAGAGAACAAATATATTTAAATGATACTAAAGGTTACTGTATATATTTTATTCCAGTAGAAAATGATATATTGTTTTTATCGAGAAATTACAATAAGTTATATTTATATTTTTATAATAATGAAAGTAAACAGTTTACACTTTTAAGTGAAGGATTTGCAGAAATATATAATTCAATATTAGATAAAAAGAGAAAAAGTGTATTTTTTATTGGAAATCAAAATGACAATAACACTGCACTTTATGAGTTTAAAGAGGAAAGTGGTACAGTAAACAGGATTACCTATGACTTTCCAGAAACTTTTGGTATTTCTTCAGGAATAGCTGAAGATGAAAGTGGTAATGTGTATTTTACAGGTATAGGAAAGGGATGCCAGCAGGATAATGTGGATGTATTTATGTATAATGCAGATGAAAAATCTATAAATGTTATATCTGATCATGCTGGCAAGTATAGAATTTATAAAAATAATGAAATGTAAGATACTATGAAAATTACAGTTAAAGTAGTTTTTATAGTATCTTTTTTATATATAAGTTTTACAAAGTCTAAATCTTCTTTCACAGGAGAGAGCTTATGCATGGATTTTTGTTCCATTTCAGCGTCATAGTAAAGTACCTTTTTATTTTACCAGACACAGGAAGATCGTAAAAAAGAAGATGAATATAAAAAATTTCAAAATTCATTAAATTATAACAATATGACCGCGTGGTGGGAATTAGAAGATGAAGAAATAAGAAATAAATTGGATAAGTCATTAAGATCAATAAAACATAAATATTATAATGTGAAATTAAAATATTTACATTATAATATTTATGTTTTTATGGTATAATATTAGCAATAAGAGGGTGGATTACGAATTTAATCTGCTTAATAAGTTACACGATTTAAATAATAGATAGGTCTCGGAAAAGGCTATCTATTATTTTTTTTTTGGAACTATTTATGTTTACTTTAGTGTCAGAGGAAATTTCATCTGGTCTTAAAGTAATTCTATTTTCAATTTTTATATCTGAATTTTTGTTGGACAACGCTGTTACAGCTATAACAGTTATTGAAAATAAACTAAAGAACAATAATAAATATTCTTCTGTCATAAATCTACCACCTCTTCTTCATACGCAGACATATTGACCGCAATCCACCCACAAAATAAAGAGCAGCTACGTCCCTGGATAGTGATTCCTAAGCATCAGGTGGAGTTAAAACTCCATCTGATGCCAAGAACTCTGTTTATCAAGCCAAAAATGTATGCTTTACAATTGAATCAAGAAAGTCTTCATTTGCCATTGCTTTAGCCCTTTTTCTTGGACCACTCATAGGTTTTTCTGTTTCTATATTCCTAAGTATATTAAGTGCAAATTTTCTAAGTAATGATAGATTTTCAGGGCTGTGTTCTTTCCTTGTCCTGTTAGAATCCTCATTAAACACTACATCAAGTACCCAATGCATACTTTCAATTCCCCAGTGCTTACGTACAGCATTTGAAAATTTTACAGCATTAGTAGTACAATACATCCGTTGATATCTAATAATTTTAAAAGCTCTGGAATAGCCGTTATTTCATTACTTTTTTCGGCAGTCTTTACCTGTCCTATAACTATTCTATATTTACTTGCCCATGCATTTACTATGTGTATTGGTGATTTTTCTTCAACTGTATTACGTGCTCCGTACGCAGTTTTCCCATCAATTGCTATAATAGATCCATTCAAAAACTCTTTGCATGGTATCATGAGAAGGTATCCCATATGGCAAAGTCAGATATTTTTTGAAGAAATCGATCCTATCATTTGCAAAGTCTTCTAAGGCCACCCAGTTATCACAGTTTGCTAGTGTCCCAACTACAGCTATAAATAATATTGATGTTAATTTATGTTTAATTTTCGCATTTTGTCTTCTATCTGTTATAAGTCCAAAATAATATGTTCAAAAGAAGTCCTAAGCTCACTATTTTAGCCATTTTAACACTTTGTTTACTCATGTGTTATCCCTGAACATAAAAAATAGAGCTGTAACTTAAATATAGTTCCATTTATGATCTCTGACCATTATATAATTTACTTGCGGCAACATCAGCAGATTTCTCTATATATGTATACTGCATATTCAGTCCAATCCTACTCACATAATCTATCATCAACCATATGTTTAATTTCATGTATAAAAGTTTTGTCATGAGAATTATTTTATTATGGACTTATTTTTCTTTGTAATATATAGCAGGAAAATCTAACTTATTGTAGAACTTATAAATTAATACAATATAGGAGGTATGTAGAAATGAAAAATTTAAAAGAAAGTGTTTTAAAGAAAAGTATGAAAATGGTAGGTTGTTTGTCTTTATTTCTAGCAGCATTAGTTATAACTCCAGCATCTACAATATACAGTCACCAACCAAAGTGCCCTGATGACTTCTTAAATTAGTAGTTACTTGATAATTAAGCTTTTTATAAATGTTGTGGTTAAAAATGATGCAGAAAACGTAAAAGTATTAATTTGTAACCTACAACATTTATAAACAATTAATTTTTAAAGTAAAGGAGATATTGTATGGCTATTGCTATAAGAGAAATAGTATTAGATATTATAGAATCATTACTTCTTTTAGGCATTTTTGAAGCACTGTATGATAAGAAAAAGTTTCTAATACAGAATAAAATTAGATCAGGTGTATTTTGTATATTGTTTGTTTTTGCGACTTATTGGAGTACATTCCATATTGTGACAGTCTATCATACATTGCTAATCGTAGTGTTTGATATTTTATTACTTGCTTTTATTACCCAAATAGGGGTTTTTAATTCTACGGTTATAGTTTCTTTGTTTATTACGATAATTTTGTTTACAGAAACTTTTATTCAAATTATTGAAATGCTTGTATTTAACCTAAATTTCAATCAAATCTTTTTGAATTCCAGATATTTGGCAATATTTTTAGTAACATGTAAAATATTGCAAATACTTATTGTAGCATTAATCTATAATTTTAACTCATATTTTACTAGGCTCAGATTGTTTGAAAAAGAGGGGGCCATTTTTGCTAATTTAATACTTGAATTAGGGGTATTTACTCTTTTTATAGTTTATGTTAATTATGGTATCCTCAAAATAAAATATATTTTAACCTACAATTTTTTTGTTTTTATTATTTACTTTGTATTTTTAATAGGGAAATTTAGGAGTCTAAAGGAAAAACAAATACTTATGAATATAAATGCCAAATATAAAGTTCAAGAAAGTCAAATTAAAAATATGGAAGAAATAATTAGTATAATAAGACAGGAAAAACATGATTTTGCTAACCATATTAATGTCATACAGGGACTGTGCATATTAAACAAGCCTAATACTGTTGAAAGAATAAATGATTATGTGTTGAAAATTTCAGATACCATACAGTCTTCTTTTAAGTATTTAGATACAGGCAATGATTACATAGATGGATTATTATCTATCAAAAACAGCTATGCTGTGAAAAATAACATAGATTTTGAAGTAATGATTGATGAGCCCTTTGACTTGATAAAAGTCAGACAGGATGAATTGATAAGTATTATAAGTAATCTGGTAGACAATGCTTTTGAGGCATTTCAATCTAAAACATATACTGATTATAAAGAGATAGCTGTTAGTACATTTCGAGAGCATGATGATTTTTGTATTGAAGTAGCTGATAATGGAGAAGTTATTCCAGAAGAAATGAGAAAAAAGATTTTTGACAGGGGATTTTCTACGAAAACCACTAAAAAAAGTGACCATGGTTTTGGACTGTATATTATTAAACAATTAGTTGAAGAAAATAATGGAAGAATATGTGTAGAAAGCAGTCCTGAAATCACTAAGTTTTTAGTGAAATTTAAGATAGAAGGATAGGTAAATAATGGATGAACTTATAGGATATATAGTAAAGAAAATTTCTAAAACAAACCCTCAATTTTCTGATTTAGAATTAAAAAAGATGAAATATGGATTATTATGTATTTTTGATGAAATGACAAAAATTATTCCTTATTTTATTATATTCTCACTATTTTCACTTCAAAAATATTATATAGTGACTTTTATATTTTTTTGCCCTATTAGATTATTTTCAGGTGGTTATCATGCAAAAACTTATTGGGGATGTTTTTTTATTAGTTTTATTATACTTTTAGGAATAATTATTATGAGTAAGTATATTTCATTTAATATCGGGATTATGTTAGCATCATTAATTGTTTCACTTATACTTATTTGCATTTTTGCTCCTGTAGATAACGTTAATAAGAGAATAAAAAGTAAAGAACGAAGAAAGAAGCTTAAATATATTTCTATAGGTATTACTTTATTATTGAGTGTACTATGCTATTTTATACCACCAAAGTTTTTAAGTACTGCTGTACTTTCAATTATTACTGCAGTAATAATGATGATGATTGGAAAAATAAATAATGGGGGTACTTCTAATAATCAGGAGTCATAAGAATATTTTTATTGCTTAGTTTTACATACTATTTTTTGTCTTTGCTTTTACATATTCTAGTATTAACTTGTCCAATTTTTGGCTTTCAATAATTATAGCAGGATCATAAAGGTTTTTTACATTTTTTATAGTGTTATATAGTAATGTTCTTTGAATGTTTATCTGATTGTAAATTTTTGCAATTTTATCCATAACAAGACACCTCTTACATACTATAAAATACCAATTGTATACTATTTTTGCAAATATATAATATTGCAAAATAGATTATTACAGTAAATATAAAGTATTAAAAATACTGTAAGCTAAATAATATAAACTAATACGTTATTGACCTTTATTTGACTTTTATTATATTTTTATACATGCTTGTTTATCTGTACATAAGAAATCTTTTTAGTTTTATACTAATAAAAATATTATAAATAGAAATGGGCATTTTTGTGAATGAGAGGAGAAAATGTGTGCCAAAAGTACAAGATATTTTAATAAAATACAGTACCTTGATACCAATAATTGATTTCTAATAATTATAAGTCTATATGAATTCATCATAATCATTATTATATAAAGTATAAAAAATAGGAGCTATACCTAATATAGTTCCATTTTTTACTTATTAAATTTATCCGATGACTACCTGCTCTAATACCCCCACTTCTCCAAGTGTACGTTGCGAGCAGCTACGTCCCTGGATAACGATTTCTAAGCATCAGGTGGAGTCAAAACTCCATCTGATGCCAAGAACTCTGTTTATATTCAACTAATTTCTCGGTAACTCCAAAATATGATGCAATTTGGTTTTTACACATATTTTCTAAATAATATTTGTCAATGTCTTTTTCGTCAATTAAAAGTTCAGCTGCAAACTTGTTTGCTTCATTTTCAATTCTCCCACCTAGGGAATAACGTATATTCTCTTATAAAGCAAGTGGATCTATGGTAGTGAAGCAGAACATGTCCTAATTCGTGTGCCAATACAATAGCTTTTTCAACTTCATTCAATTTAGAGTTTATTACTATATATTTGTTTGTTATTAAACTAATGTAAAACCCCTTAGTATTTCCCCCTATATCTTCATATATCATTTTCCCTTTTTTCTACCAATGTCAACTAAATTGTTTCACAATATTTTTATATTAAGCCAAAATTTCACATGTGCAAAAGTTGAGTCGATTATATTTTATCAGCATTGTTTAAAAGCAAAAATGGTGGTTATAATTTAGATATGTAAATAATAATGAAGAGAGGAAAATAAAATGTTCCCTGTAGAATTAAAGAATATAAACATAGAAGACATTTCTCTGGAAATAGATGTGATAAAGAAAATACCTGAAGAAATAGCCAGGGATAATTGTTTAATAGCTTTAAAGATGGAAGAAAATAAATTATTTATAGCTGTAGATAAAGTACCAAATTTTACTTTAATTGAGGAACTAAAATTTATATTGGGAAAAGAACTTAAATTTTTTAGGACTAGTAGGGAAGTTATATTTAAGTTGATAAATAAGTACTACTGCAAACAAAATTTAGATCATGCATTGAAAGACATAAAGTTAAAGGAGAGTATTCCAGAATTAATCACTAATCCACTTCAAGATAAATATAAATTTCAAGGCTCTCCAGTTATAAAGGCAGCTAATTACATAATTGACAAGGCTATAGATGAAAGAGCCAGTGATTTGCATATGGAACCATTTGAAAATAGTGTTACCATAAGAATGAGGGTAGATGGAATTATGAGGGAGTATATTAAAATACCAAAGTCTATCTATCCTCTTTTGTGCACTAGGATAAAGATAATGTCAGAGCTTGACATATCAGAAAAGAGGATACCCCAAGATGGAAAGATAAAATATGTTAAACAAAATCTAAACTATGACTTAAGGGTATCCACCCTTCCTACTATATATGGTGAAAAGGTAGTTTTAAGAATTTTATATAGGGATGAAAATATAAAAGATATGACTGCACTTGGATTTTCAAAAGAAAGTGAAGAAAAGATAAAAAGAATGCTATGTTGCGATCACGGACTTCTTTTAGCCGTGGGACCAACTGGTTCCGGGAAATCCACCACGCTTTATTCCCTGTTAAATAATATAAACAGGTATGAAAAAAATATAGTTAGCATAGAAGATCCTGTGGAATATACATTAGAAGGTATAAATCAAGTAAATGTAAACACCAAGATAGGGTTTAATTTTGCAGAAGGATTGAGAAGTATACTAAGACAAGATCCAGATGTAATAATGGTAGGTGAAATAAGAGATGAGGAAACAGCTCATATAGCAATAAGGGCAGCAGTAACAGGACACTTGGTTTTAAGCACGCTGCATACTAATAATCCTCTTGAATCTGTCATAAGACTTCAAGATATGGGAGTGCCAGAATATTTTATAGAAGATGCTCTGGTAGGCGTAATATGCCAGAGACTGGTTAGAAAAATATGCATGCATTGTAAAAGCAGATATGTACCTTCACTTCAAGAGGTTAAAGAACTAAATTTATCTTCTAATTGTTATTTATATAGAGGAAAAGGGTGTCCTAAATGTAATCATACGGGATATAAGGGAAGAACAGTAGTATACCAGATAGTTAGCAGAGAAGATATTAGAAGACAGTATAGAAAAAATGATAAAATTAATTTTAAAGATGGTATAAAAAAATCAAATACGATTTCATTGAGACAAAAATGTATAGAGCTTATTAAATCAGGAATTACAACTTATGAAGAACTATTAAGGCTAAATTTATCCGATGGCAATATTGAGGTTAGGTGATGGAATATAATAAAATACTGGGCAATTGATACAAAAGGTAAAAAAATTAAAGGTAAATGTGAAGATTCCGCATTTACAAGATTAAAATATACTTTAAGGAAAAAGGAATATTTTATATATCAGACTATTTCTTTAGAAAGTTATAAAAAAATTTTTTTAAAAAATCCAGGACCAATGGATATAAGCGTACTATGCAGTCAATTGAGTGTTATGCTGGGGGCTGGAATAAATATATCAAGAGCACTTGATAATTTGGAAACTCAGTGTAATAAAAATTCATTAAAATTAGCACTAAAATCTATAAAAGAAGATGTAATTAAAGGGCAAAGCATACACAGTAGTATGACAAAGTTTAAAAATGTATTTCCAAACTTTATGATTGAAATGATAAGAGTAGGTGAAGCTAGTGGTAAGCTGGATGAAGTATTAGCAAAATTGTCTGAATATTATGAAAAGAAAAACAATATAATTTCCACCATGAAAGCTTGCCTTATATATCCAGTAGTAACTTTGATAACTTCTATATGCATTGTAATGTTTTTGATGATTAGAATAATACCACAATTTACAGATATTATACTATCAAATGGAGGGAAAATACCAACTTTGACCAGAGTAGTAATGTGCATATGCCAGTTCTTAAAATTGTACTATTTGCAAGGGACTGTAATTATAATTTTAATTCTATTGTTGAGCTATAAATTTAGTAAAAGCAGTAGGGGAAGAAAAATTAGAGAAAGTATAAAGTCCAAAATACCTTATTTTAACAAGATGTATAATAAAATGTTTATTTTTAAAATATGTTCAGCTATGACTGTGCTTAGTGAATCAGGAGTTAACATATTGAAGGCTTTAAAAATAACTAAGAATTTGATTGGAAGTGAAGTTATGGCTGAAAGATTAGAAAACTCAATAAGATATATAGAACAAGGAGAAAGTATGAGTGATGCCTTAAATAAGGCAAAAATAAATGATAAATTATTTATATCCTTGATTGCTACAGGAGAAGAGACAGGAAAAATGGATTTAATGTTTGCTAAATTGGAAAAATTGTTTGGTAGTGAACTGGATAGATATTTTGAAAAAGCAACTAAAGTTATAGAACCAATGATAATAATCATTCTTTCCCTATTTGTTGGAATATTTATTATATCTGCACTTATGCCTATTTTTACTATAATGGATTCTACTCTATAAATTAAAAAGAAAGCTGGGTTATAAATTATGAAGGTACATAAAAAGAAAAAAGGGTTTACTCTTATAGAACTTATGCTCGTAGTTGCTATAATATTAGTTCTTTTAGGATTTTTGGTTCCTAAATTTTCTGGATACCAAAGTAAGGTAAGAACTGCCAAGGCCATAAATACGGCTAAACAGCTAGAAACAGCTGCTATGGCTAGCTATGGAAATAGTGATGGAAAATTTGATACAGCTGATGTGCAGGAATGTTTATCAAAGCTTACTTCTGCAGAAAACCCGCAAGTTTCAGCTGGGGACAGTGATCAATTTATAACTATAAGCTATAAAAGTGACGATAAAGATTATACTTTAGAAATAAATGCACAGGAAAGTTCCTATAAAGTTAAAAATGGAGATAAGCAGATATTTCCTAAATGAGAAAATTCATAATTTAATATTTGATTGTAATTGTAAAAACTGTTGAATGAGGAGAATAATTTTATGGCTGATAAAATTAAAAAAAGAGGATTTACTGTTATAGAACTTCTCTTAGTACTCAGCATATTTTCAATACTTCTAAGTTTTAGTCTGGTTAACTTGGGTACTTTTAGTAGCCTTAAGAATAAGATAGATGTGGATCTTACTAATAACAATATTTTAGATTTTATAAATAGATCTAAAACTTACTGTAGGGACAAGAAAGAAGAAGGAGGATACATTTATTTTGATGTAAAGAACAATGAAATAACTTTTAATGTAGCATTGAGTGAAATATTTAAATTAAAGTTACCAGAAGGATTTGTATTAAACCGTGTAAGGGAGGATAACAGAATAAAAATAGATAACATGGGAATTACAGAGGATGCCTGTAGTATAAAATTTAAAGACAGGAAGGGAGAAATGCATTGCATTACTATGTGCGTGGGGACAGCTTACGTAGATATAAAGTATTAATTTGTGAATTAAAAAACTTTTTGGTAAAGATATTATCTCATAGGCAGAAGATACTGATCAAAAAAGGATTTACATTAATTGAAGTGTTGTGCAGCATAACTGTTTTCTCGGTATTATTTATGACTGCACTGTTTATTCAGGTAGATGCACTTAAAGTAAAAACATATAATGAAGAAATGAACAATTGTACTTTAGTTATGGAATATGTGAAAAATAGTATTATGTATAACTGCAGCTATGATAGTTTATTGAATTTAAGTATGAAGGAAAAAACGTATATAGACTGTAGTAATTTAAAGTTTCAACATATTAAGAACATAAATGTAACTACTTTGTTTTCAGATGAAAAACCTTTAAAAGAACCTTACATAATTTTAAAGGTAACAGGTGAAAAAGTGCTAAAGGTAAATTTACAGCTCCATGCTAAAATGTATGGAAATATAAAGGTTGAGGAATGTGATTTTTATAAAGGAAATTATAAAAAGTAAATTAGATGTAAAAAAAGGATTTACAATTATAGAAATGCTTATGGTCATAGCCTTGATAACGGCAATAACTACCACACAAATAATTGTTATATCGAAATATATGAGATTACACAGAGAAGAAATAAATTATAGTAGGGAAAATTTTTATGTAAATGAAGCTTTTATAATAATTGAATATCAGATAAAAGCTGCAAAATACATAGATATAAAAAATAATATGATAATTTTAAGGAGATATGATGATAAAGGGTATGATTATATAAAAAAGGATAGAAAATCTAGTATCATAATTTCTTATGGTAGTCCTGATTCTTCTACTGTAAATAATGTGTTAAAAAATGTTGAGAACTTTTATGTGGAAAGGCAGGGAAAAGTGTTCTACATATCTATAAATACAAAGAAAGGTAATTTGTATAGAAGATGTTTTGCTATGGAAAGAGAAAAGTTAAAAAAGGATTTATATTGATATATGTGCTTTTTATAGGGTGTATGTGTATTTTAATTTCTCTTGGATG
>DAIMMR010000029.1:0-20421 GCA_036720575.1 Clostridium sp. | reverse complement strand
GGTTTTAGAAGTTTATGAAAGCTTATTTGGAGATGAAGCTTAGTTAATATAAAAGCTAGAGGCTAAAAGCTGTGGCTTAGATAGCTTTTAGCCTTTAGCTTTTATATTAATTGACTTTCAATTGACAATAACTTTATACTATACTACACTTATAGTATTGTAATTTTTAAACAGCGTTTTTATAAGGTAAGACTTGATTCATATGGAGTTTTAACTCCATATGAATTTTAGTTGAACTTATTAAGCAGTTAGGTAGCCGCTCTTTACCCCATTTTAAAGAAAACAAGAAGGTCAAAACCTATGATTTTGTATGAATGGTTTTGACAGGGTGCAGTGGAGTATTAGAGAAGGTAGTCATGGAACAAATTTAGGTTGAAATGGGGTATAGTAATGGCAAAACTTTCCTCTTCAGAAATAGAGAGATTAAAAAATAGTTTAAAAGAAAAGGGATATAAACTTACGCCACAGAGGCGTGCTGTAGTTGATATTATAATAAGAAATGAAGGAAAACACCTTACTACAGAAGAAATATATGATCAAGTCAAGAGTGAATGCCCTGAGATTGGTTTGGCTACAGTTTACAGGACAGTACAGCTTCTAGAGGACATAGGTGTTATATGTAAATTAGATTTAGAGGATGGATGCAATAGATACGAAATAGTGCATGAAGAAGAAAACCATCAGCATCATCATTTAATATGTACTAAATGTTCTAAGATAATTGAGGTAACGGACGATTTGTTGGAACCTTTAGAGAAAAAAATAGAAGAAAAGTATGATTTTAAAATTTTAAACCATAGTTTAAAATTTTATGGCATATGTAATAAATGTATAAAAAAATCAAAATAAGTATAAAAAACTAAAATATAAAAAGGAGGGAAGATTTTTTTGCGTAAAGAAAAAGATAAAGTAAAAGTCATTCCATTAGGTGGTCTAGGTGAAATAGGAAAGAATCTTACAGTAATAGAGTATAAAGATGAGATAATAGTAATTGATTGTGGACTAAAGTTTCCGGATGAAGAAATGTTAGGTATAGATATAGTTATACCAGACATTACCTATTTAAAAAAGAATATTGATAAAATAAAGGGTATATTTTTAACTCATGGGCATGAGGATCACATAGGAGCATTACCTTATGTGTTAAAAGAAATCAATGTTCCGGTGTACGGTACGAAGTTAACTCTTGGAATTGTTGAGAGTAAGTTAAGGGAACATAATTTAAATAATGTAGTAAAATTAAAGTGTGTAAAAGCAGGAGATGTAATTAAATTGGATAGTATGTCTGTGGAATTCATAAGAACTAGTCACAGTATAGCTGATTCAACTGCCCTTGCAATACACACACCAGTTGGGATTATATTCCATACTGGTGATTTTAAAGTGGATTATACACCTATTGATGGAAGTGTAATTGATTTTGCCAGGCTTGCAGAATTAGGTAAAAAAGGTGTACTTCTTATGTTAGCAGATAGTACTAATGTAGAAAGACCGGGATATACTATGTCTGAAAGGACTGTAGGAAAAACTTTTCAAAAGTTTTTTTCACGTGCAAAAAGTAGAATAATAGTGGCTACATTTGCCTCTAATATTCATAGAATACAACAGGTAATTACGGCTGCTGAAAAATATGATAGGAAAGTTGCAATTTCTGGAAGAAGCATGGAGAATATAATGGAGGTAGCTACCAATTTAGGATATATAGATATTAAAAAGAATACTCTTATTAATATAGATAATATAAACAGATATCCTGGTAATAGAATAGTTATAATAACTACTGGAAGCCAAGGCGAACCTATGTCGGCTCTTTCCAGAATGGCAGCTTCCGAACACAAGAAAGTAAATATTATTCCAGGAGATACTATAATAATTTCTGCAAGCCCTATACCTGGAAATGAAAAATTAATTGCTGGAGTTATAAATCAGTTATTTAAAAAGGGAGCAGATGTAATATATCAAGCCATGGCAGATGTTCATGTTTCAGGTCATGCCTGTCAAGAGGAATTAAAGTTAATTCATACCATTGTAAAGCCTAAATTTTTTATGCCAGTGCATGGAGAATACAGGCATTTGAAGCAGCATGCAGATCTTGCCATGAGTTTAGGAATGCCTTCAAATAATGTAGTCATAGCAGATAATGGAGATGTAATAGAAGTTTCCAGAGACTCTATAAGGAAAAATGGTACAGTAGTATCTGGACAGATATTTGTAGATGGACTTGGAGTAGGAGATGTTGGGAATATAGTTTTAAGAGACAGAAGACATCTTTCACAGGATGGTATACTTACAGTAGTAATTATCATTGAAAAACAAACGGGAACTGTTATTGCTGGTCCTGATATAATATCCAGAGGATTTGTATACGTAAGGGAATCAGAAGATTTAATGGAAGAAGCAAAGGAACTTGTGCGAGGTGTATTAAATGAATGTGAGGAGAAACACATTACTGAATGGGCAAGCATAAAATCAAATGTAAAAGAAGTCCTCAGATCATTCTTATACGAAAAGACAAAGAGAAAACCAATGATATTACCTATAATTATGGAAATATAATGTTTGGAAATATTGTCTAGGGAGGATGGTTGAAATGAGTATATGTGATAAAGCGGGTGAGCTTGCAGCAGAGCTTAAAAACTGTGAAGAAGTGACTGCATTAAGAGAAGCAAGTAAGGAAATAGAAAAAAGTGAAGCAAATATAAAAATGTTAGATGACTTTAGAAAAATACAGATGGAGGCTTATTCAGAGCAAATGCAAAATGGAGAGGTTTCTGAAAAAACTAAACAAAAATTTAAAAATATAGGTTCTGTAGTATCTATGAATCCTTCTGTAAATAAGTATATACAGACAGAACAGAGATTCAGTATTATGTGGCAGAATGTATTAAAAGTGCTAAATGATGCCATAGGAATAGACTTTTCTTTTGGAACAGATAAAAATAAAAAATAGTTTTTACGTTAAAACCATTAGAATGATGTTTAGAAAGTTGACTTTTTAACACTATGATATTAAAATAAATATGTTACTTTAAATTGGATACAGGGAAGTATCCAATTTTTTTGAGTATTTATTCAGAATTTTAATATGTTTAGTCAGTTTAAGTGTAAAATTGGAGGAGTAATAATGAATTTGTTTACAAGAAATGATATAAGAAATGTGGCAATAATCGCCCATGTCGACCATGGTAAGACCACATTGGTAGATGCATTATTAAGACAAAGCAATATATTTAGATCAAATGAAAAAGTTGAAGAGAGAGTCATGGACTCAAATGATCTTGAAAAAGAAAGAGGTATTACTATACTATCGAAGAATACTTCTGTAATGCATAAAGGAATTAAAATAAATATAGTAGATACACCAGGACATGCAGATTTTGGAGGGGAAGTAGAACGTGTACTTGAAATGGTAGATAGTGTCTTATTATTAGTAGATGCTTATGAAGGACCTATGCCTCAGACAAAATTTGTTTTGAAAAAAGCATTGGAATTAAAACTAAAACCAATAGTTGTTATAAATAAAATAGATAAGCCGGATGCAAGACCTTCTGAGGTATTGGATGAAATTTTTGATTTATTTATAGAGTTAGGTGCTACTGATGAACAGCTTGACTTCCCTGTAGTTTATTGTTCTTCAAAAGCAGGGTTTGCTAAAAAAGAGATGGAAGATGAATCAGATAATATGGAACCTTTATTTGATGCAATAATAAAGAATGTTGCTCCACCTCAGGGATATTTAGATATGCCGCTTCAAATGTTAATTACAACTATAGACCACAATGAATATGTAGGTAGAATAGGTGTAGGAAAAATAACAAGAGGAAGTATAAAGAAAAATGAGCAGGTTGCACTTATAAGAAAAGGAAATAAAATAGAGAATGTAAAAGTGTCTAACCTTTATGTTTATGATGGACTTAAAAAGAAAGAGGTAGATGAAGCAAAACTTGGTGATATAGTTGCGGTATCAGGTGTTCCTGATATAAACATAGGTGAAACTATAGCAGATGCTTCAGAACCAGAAGCACTTTCTTTTGTAGAGATAGATGAACCTACATTGAATATGAACTTTATGGTAAATGATTCACCTTTTGCTGGCAGAGAAGGAGACTTTGTAACTTCAAGACATTTGAGAGATAGACTTATGAAGGAACTTGAAACAAATGTTGCCCTTAAAGTAGAGAAAACTGACTCAGCAGATTGCTTTAAAGTAAGCGGCAGAGGAGAACTACATCTTTCAGTTTTAATAGAAACTATGAGAAGAGAAGGCTATGAATTTCAAGTTTCAAAACCAACAGTTATATATAAAGAAGAGAATGGAAAAAAATTAGAACCTATTGAATATTTGACTATAGATGTACCTGAAGAATTTATGGGAATTGTTATGGAAAAACTTGGGCCTAGAAAAGCTGAAATGGTAAATATGACTTCTGCAGTTAATGGATATACAAGACTGGAATTTAAAATACCAGCAAGGGGACTTATTGGATTTAGAAATGAGTTTATGACAGATACCAAGGGAAATGGAATAATGAACCACGTATTGGACTGTTATGAAGAGTACAAGGGGAATATACCAGGAAGAACAAGAGGATCACTTGTAGTATTTGAGCCAGGTACTGCTATAACTTATGGACTTTTTAATGCTCAGGAAAGAGGAATGCTTTTTATAGAGCCAGGAACAGAAGTATACGAGGGAATGATAGCTGGTGAATGTTCAAGAGCTGAGGATATAGAAGTAAATGTATGCAAAAAGAAGCATTTGACAAATACAAGAACTTCAAGTGCTGATGAGTCATTAAAGTTAATTCCTGTAAACAAAATGAGTCTTGAAAAATCACTAGAATTTATAGCATCGGATGAATTAGTGGAGATTACTCCTAAAAACATAAGAATGAGAAAGAGAATATTAAATACAGATCTTAGAAAAAAGACTGCCAGGAGAAAATAGTAAAAGTTTTTACACATAAGAGTAACTATTTAATTTGAAGTTATCTTGGAGGAAAAAATGAGCGGTGTTGCATATGAATACATGGAAAATTATATAAGATCATTGATAGGAGAACATGATGGAATATTAAAGGAGATGGAAGAGTACGCTAGATTAAATTCTGTTCCAATAGTTCATAAGGAAGTGGCAAGATTTTTAGAACTTATGATAACTGTGAAAAAACCCTTAAAAATTTTGGAGCTTGGAACGGCAATTGGTTACTCTGCTATTCTCATGAGTTTAAGTTCCCATAAAAAAAGTCATATAACAACGGTTGAAAGAGATAAGCACATGATAGAAATCGCCAGGGAAAATGTGAAAAAATATAAATTTGAGCAGCACATTGACATCATAGAAGGAGACTGCCTGGAAGTACTTAAAAGTATGCAGGAACAATATGATTTTATATTTATGGATGCAGGCAAAGCACACTATAATCATTTTTTACCTTATTGTTTAAAATTTTTAAATGAAGAAGGCATGATAGTAGCAGATAATGCATTATTTAGAGGAATGATTGCTTCAGATGAATTGGTGAAGAGAAGAAAGATAACTATAGTAAAAAGAATGAGAGAGTACTTAAATACCATATCTGATCATGATAAATTTATAACATCAATTATACCTATGGGAGATGGTATAGCTGTTACAGTGAGGAGGAATTAAGATGAAAAAACCAGAACTTCTAGCACCAGCTGGTAATCTTGAAAAGCTGAAGACAGCTATAAACTTTGGTGCTGATGCAGTTTATCTTGGAGGCAGCAAGCTGAATTTAAGAGCTTTTGCAGATAATTTTGCAGATAATGAATTAAAAGAAGGAATAGAGTATGCCCATAAAAGGGGTAAAAAGGTATTTGTAACTGTAAATGTGTTCCCTCATAATGAAGATTTAGTAGGAATGGAAGATTACTTAAAAAAATTATATAAATTAAAAGCAGATGCAATACTTGTATCTGATCCAGGAATAATAATGACTGCAAAAGAAGTTGTCCCCAATTTAGAACTTCATTTAAGTACTCAAGCCAATAATGTGAATTGGAAATCAGCTATGTTTTGGCACAACCAAGGAGTAAAGAGAATAGTACTTGCAAGAGAGTTATCGCTTAAAGAAATAAATGAGATACGATGCCATTTACCGGAGAGTTGTGAAATAGAGGCTTTTGTCCATGGCTCAATGTGTATGTCCTATTCTGGTAGATGTGTACTTTCAAATTACATGACAGGAAGAGATGCCAATAGAGGTCAATGTGCCCAACCGTGCAGATATAAATATTATTTGATGGAAGAAAAAAGACAAGGGGAATACTTCCCGGTATTTGAAGATGATAGAGGAGCTTATATATTAAATTCTAAAGATTTATGTATGGTAGAGCATATTCCTGAACTAGTTAAGAGTGGCATAAATTCATTAAAAATAGAAGGAAGAATGAAGAGCTCATATTATGTGGCTACTGTAGTAAAAGCCTATAGAAGGGCAATAGATGCCTATTTTGAAAATCCAGATTCCTATAAATTTAAAAAAGTATGGTTGGATGATTTAATGAAAGCAAGTCATAGAGTCTATTATACTGGATTTTATTTTGGAGATCCGGACAGACAGATATATGAAACCTCTTCATATATAAGAAATTATGATATAGTAGGAATAGTGAAAGATTATGATAGCCTTGAAGAGAGGGTTGTTATAGAACAGAGAAATAAGGTTCTTAATGAAGATGAAGTAGAAGTGCTTAGGCCTAAAGGTGATGGATTTTGTATACGCCTTTGTGATATGAGAAATGAAGAGGGAGAAAAAATAGAATCGGCACCTGTAGCTCAAATGATATTTACAGCTAAAGTAAGTAACAAAATGGAAAAGGGAGATATGCTTCTAAAAGCAAAAAATGATAAATAAAAAATAAATACGGTAAAAATGATAACATTGTGAATAAAACATCTTATTTTGGACAAAATTTTAGTCTAGATGAGGTGTTTTTTTATGTTCGAGATTAATAGAAATGTAATTAGAAAAAGACAGTGTTTTTTATTTATAGTAATTATTTTAATATTTTCAGTATTATATTTTAAAATATTAAAGGTTCAATATTTTGGATGGAACAAATTAAGTGTAATGGCGGATTCTCAGTATTCTTATAAAGAAGATCTAACAGATGCCAATTACAAATTGTTTGATTCTTATGGAAGACAGCTTATGAGTTACAATAAAAAATATTATGTTGTAATATTGCCAGAAGTGTTTTTAAAAGATAATCAAAATGCAGATTCAGAGAAAGTTTTGACACTTGTATACACCCTTAGAAATTATAATAGCAGCTATGATTTATCTAAGATAACTGCACTAAATAGTAGTCAAAAAGCATACTATGAAATTGACGCGAGCACATATAATAAACTAAAAGATATAAAGGGCGTAAATGGATTTTATACCTATATATACTCCCCATTAAATAGGAGTGGAGTGTGGAGCATAGAAAATTTACTTGAAAATCCTAGAAGGACCCAGGATAATAAGATGAAATCTGAGAGTTCTTTAGAGATGCAGATATACAATAAAACTAAGAACAACAAAAAACCCCAGGTAGTATTTGAGAGGGATGTAAATGGAAATATAATAGGGGAAAAGACAAATTCACCTAAAAATAATGTAAATGTTAAGTTGACTGTAGATAAAGATATAGAAGATAAAATAAAAGAAGTGTTAAATAGCAGCGAAAATAAAAACTATGGTCAGATTGGCGTAGTTTTAATGGAGGCAAATACAGGCAAGATAAAAGCTCTTATGCAAAAAGATGATAGTAAGCCAAATGTAAATTTAGGGGTTTCTACTAATCATGGATTTTTCCCTGGATCTATATTCAAAGTTTTAGTGGAGGAGGCAGGACTTGATAAGAATATTATAAGTGTAAATGATAAGTTTACATGTAGAGGACTTTATGAAGAAAAAGATGAATCCCATCATGGAACTTTGACTCCAGAGGGAGCACTTACACTATCATGTAATGATATATTTTCTCAAATAGGCAATAAAGTTGGATTTAACAATTTTTATGACAATGCAAAATCTCAAGGATTGTTTCAAAAAGTATTAAATTTGGATAGTGAAAAAGAGGGCCGATTTGAGGTGAAAAACCCAAGTTATAGTGATGGAAGTGTGGGACTTGCAGCTATAGGTCAAAATGTCAGAATAACTCCACTAGAAGCTATAAGTATATCTAATACAGTTATAAATGATGGAGTATATGTTAAACCGTACATAGTAGATAGTTACGTAGATGATAAAAATAATATTATAGAAGAAGTTAATACTACAAGTAATTCTGTAATTGAGAAATCTACAGCAGAGGAAATGAAGAAGCAGATGATAAATGTAGTTGATATGGGTACAGCAAAATCAGCGTATATAAATGACATGGAAGTAGGAGGAAAGACTGGAAGCACACAGAGAGTAGAACTCACTGGGAGCAGCAAAACTGCACAGGAACATTCAGATGGATGGTTTTCAGGTTTTTTTAAAGCAAATGGAAGATATTATTCAATGGTAGTTTTTGTTCAAGATATAAATAAAGATAGCCAAAGTGGGGGAAATACTGCAGTCCCTATTTTTAAAAATATAATTTTGAAAGTACAGCAGTATTTAAAGTGAAATTAAATAAATTTATTTATGTGTGCACTTTTTTTAAATATATTCATAGTATATTAATAAGCACTGTTAGGAGGAGCAACAAGTGTTTTTAACAAATTGCTTATTAGATATCCTGGGGAATGTAGTATTTATGACGGCTTACGTTACAAATAGTAGTTCATTTCCACAACCCTTAAGTGATGAAGAGGAAGAATATTATCTCAAAAAATTAGAACAGGGAGATTTGCTTGCTAAAAGTATTTTGGTGGAGAGAAATTTAAGACTAGTAGCACATATTGTAAAAAAATATTCATATCCTAGTAAAGAAGTAGATGAGCTAATTTCCATTGGAACTGTTGGACTTATTAAAGCAATAGATTCTTTTGACATGTCTAAGGGAACTAGACTAGCAACATATGCAGCAAAGTGTATAGAAAATGAGATATTGATGCTTATAAGAAATAATAAGAAAATTAGAAATGAAGTATACTTGGAAGATCCTATAGGTGTTGATAAGGAAGGAAATGAGATATCTCTTATGGATGTTCTCAGTAGTGATGAAGGTTCTATAATTGAAATTGTAGAACAAAAATTACAAGTAAAAAAGTTATATTCTAAAATAAACACTTGTTTATCTGAAAGGGAAAAAAGTGTTGTGGAAATGCGATATGGCCTCTTGGAGGGAAAACCAAGGACTCAAAGAGAGATAGCTAAGCTGCTAGGAATATCAAGATCTTATGTATCAAGAATTGAAAAAAAAGCTTTAAAAAAGTTGTATAAAGAATTAAATTACGGTACAGGATAATTTTCGATGAAACTTAGAGAGTAAAGGTTTTAATAAATTCCATTATGTATTTTTGCACAATTTTATGTAAATGCATATGGAATTTATTTTATTTTTTTGATAATTATAAATAATTTCGGCCAAAAGTAAAATTGTTTGTAAAAAAGTAGACATAAATGACGAATATAATAAGGTATAATATAATTTTATAAATAAGTTTTAAATTTTGAAACTAAAGTTTTATTCTATAAAATAATTATTGAAAATATAGATGGATTAGAGAGGGGAACTTAAATTGCTATTACTAAAAGATTTATTAGAAATAACTATTAAAAAAGAGGCATCAGATTTGCACCTTACTGTAGGTATACCTCCTGTAATAAGGGTAAACGGAGAACTTGAAGTACTTGGAAAGGAAAAACTACAGCCAGCAGATACAGAAAGATTTAGTAAAGAAATATTAGATAAAGATTATGATAAATATATGAAAATTGGAGAAATAGACATATCATTTTCTGTAGCTGGACTTGGTAGATTTAGAGTAAATATTTTTAAGCAAAGGGGAAGTAGTGCTATTGCAGTGAGAGTTGTAGGATTGAAAATACCTACTTTAAATGAACTTAAATTTCCACAGGTAATAAAAAATCTTTTATCTTATAAAAAGGGATTGATTTTGGTAACAGGGCCTACAGGTTGTGGGAAAAGTACGACTTTAGCAGCTATGATAAATGAAATAAATTGTACAAGGGCTGCACATATAATAACTTTAGAAGATCCTATAGAATATTTACATAAACATAATAAATCCATAATAAATCAAAGGGAGATAGGAAAGGATTCTTTGAGCTATGCTAATGCTTTAAAGTCAGTACTTAGAGAAGATCCAGATGTAATTTTAGTGGGAGAAATGAGAGACCTTGAAACCATATCTGTTGTGCTTACGGCTTCTGAAACTGGACATCTGGTATTTTCAACTTTACATACCATAGGAGCAGCTAAAACTATAGATAGAATTGTAGATGTATTTCCACCTTATCAACAGCAGCAGATAAAAATACAATTAGCAGCAGTTTTAAGGGGAATAGTCTCACAGCAGCTTATACAGAGAGAAGATGGCAAGGGAAGAATAGCAGTAGTCGAGACTATGATTGCAACTCCTGCTATTAAAAATATGATAAGGGAAGGGAAAACCTATCAAATAGAATCTTCAATGCAAACCGGATCAAAGTATGGTATGAAGACAATGGATATAGCACTGGCGGAACTTTATAAAAAAGGATTAATATCTTACGAATCTGCCATTGCCTATGCTTGTGATGCAAATATAATAACTAAAATAATTTCCTTATAGACAATTTATGTAAAAAAGTAGAACTACCAATTGCTACTTTTTTACATAAATAAAATATTTTGATTAATTATTATAATTAGTATAGTAATTAATTTTTATTTGTGCTAAAATAACTTTGAATTAGGGGGGATTAAATTGAGCATTTTTAAGGAATTAATTCATAATGCCTCTCGTGTTTTAACTTATACAGTTTATATAATATCTATTTATTATTTGTTTATATCAATTTTTGGCATACGGAGAAAAAAAGATACTGGAGAGGCAAAACCAGAAAAAAGTTTTGCGTTAGTTGTTGCAGCTCACAATGAAGAAGTTGTAATTGATGACATTATAGAAAGTTTAAAAAAACTTGATTATCCTAAGGCATTATACGACATTTTTGTAATTGCAGATAACTGTACAGATAAAACTGCAGTAAAGGCTAGAAGAAAAGGTGCCGTTGTGTATGAAAGATTTACCGAAGGAAAAAGAGGTAAAGGTTATGCACTAGAGTGGATGTTTGATAAAATCTTTAAAATGAAAAAAAAATATGATGCTGTTGCTATATTTGATGCTGATAATTTGGTTAATAGAAATTTCTTGAAGGAGATGAATAAGCAGCTTTGCAAAGGCTATAAAGTTGTTCAAGGTTATTTGGATAGTAAAAACCCTCGTGATACGTGGATTACAGGAAGTTATTCTATAGCATTTTGGACCTGCAACAGGATGTTTCAACTAGCTAGAAGTAATTTAGGTCTGTCAACTCAACTTGGTGGAACTGGTTTTTGCATAGATATAAATGTTTTAAAAAAATTAGGTTGGGGTGCTACATGTCTTACGGAAGATTTGGAGTTTACATGTAAATTGGTATTAAATGGTTATAAGGTAGGATGGGCTCATGATGCCATAATATATGATGAAAAGCCACTTACGCTTTTCCAGTCTTGGAAACAGAGAAAAAGGTGGATGCAGGGATTTGCAGATGTATCTAGCAGATATTTTTTTAAACTCTTGAAAAAATCAATAAGAAGTTGTAATTTTGTACTTCTTGATTGTGCATTTTATAGTATTCAACCTATAGTAACTGTTCTTATGGGAATTTCTGCTATAAGCGGTATAATTCAATATTTTATGAAGACATATAATTTAATATCTAATTTCAATACAGTTGTATACTCTATAAATTTTGATTTGTTTACGATTATAGTGGTACTATTTTCTATATTACAATTTGTATATACTCCTTTTGTACTTATTTTAGAAAAAAAATTAGATCTTAGGATATTTGGGTATTACATAATTTATCCTCTATATGTTATAACATGGTTTCCAATTTCTCTTCAAGGAATTATATACAAAAATGATAAAGAATGGAATCATACTATTCACAGTAGAAGTGTAAAGATAAAAGATTTAGAAAAAGCTAATTAAATAAATTTTTATAGGGGAAAAGGCTGCAAGTCTTTTCCCCTTATTGGGGTGTATTTGAACAGGATTTATTCCCAAATTAATTTAATATTGTTTAACTTAATTTGAGTTTTTATTAAAATGTGATAAAATATAAGAGGAAAATTAGATTTTTTGTTGAATATATATTTTGAATATATATTTTGAATGTGTATTTTCTATAGTTTTTTTTATCCTATGACTACCTGCTCGTGCTCTAATGTGTGATAATATTTTATTTTTATAATAAAAACTGTATGAATGTAAATAAGATCTTTACTTTATGAAATTGAGGAGCGGTTGCGTACATGGATAACGTCTTCTAAGATTCAAAAAGTTGAATCTAGAAATTATGTTTATGCAAAGGAGGGAAAAAATACTTTAATGAATGAGTATATAATTGGCATAGATATAGGTTCGTCCAATATATGTGCTGCTGCTGGAAAAGTGGACAAACATGCTGGAGTACAGATAATGGGTATAACTTCTTCAAATTGTACGGGAGTAAAAAGAGGAATAGTTGTAGATATAGATAATACTTCAGAATCTATAAAAAAATGTATAAGTTCTCTAGAAAGAATGCTTGATACTAAAATATCAGAAGCATATATATCTTTACCAGGAGGAATAAGTGAGATAATTTGGAATAAAGGTGTAGTTGCTGTATCTTCAGAAGATCGTGAAATAAAACAAAATGATGTAAAAAGGGTTTTAAAAGCATCTAAGATTATTACGATTCCAAATGATAAAGAAATAATAGGGGTAATACCTGAGCAGTACATAATTGATGGTTACGACAAAATAAAGGATCCAATAGGTATGAGCGGATTAAGATTGGAAGTAGATTCACAAATAATAATGGCTCAGTCAGCAATAGTAAATAATATTTTTAAAAGTGTAAATAAAGCAGGAATAAAAGTTTTAGGAGTAGTATTTCAACCCATAGCTATATCTGAGGTGGTATTAAAAGAAGATGAAATTCAGCGGGGAGTAGCTCTTGTTGATGCAGGAGCGGAGTCTATAAATATTTATATTTATGAGGGTGGAAATTTGAGGAGTATAAGTACTATAGGCTTAGGTGGAAATATAATAACAAATGATATTGGAGTTTGTTTAAAACTTTCTGCTTCAGAAGCAGAAAAACTTAAAATAAAATATGGAAGTCTTGAAATGAATCATGATGAAGAAAACTTTAAGATAGAAATTGATGCTGATTATAATAACAAAGTAAAAGTTGATTATAATATTTTAGTTCAAATTATACAAGCTAGGGTAGAAGAATTATTTTCTATAATAGATAAGGAAATAAGAAATTCTGAGTATTATGATAAACTTTCTGGTGTAGTTATGGTAGGAGGCGGAATGGCTACTATAAATGGAATAGAAAAATTTGGTAAAAATGTGTTGAAGAAGCTTGTAAGAATTGGAATCCCTAAATACATAGGAGCAGCCAGTCCTATGTATGCTACAGCAGTTGGAGTGGTAAAAGATGTTTCAAATTCAATAAAAGTTAAAAATACGACACTTACGGATCCAATTAAAAATAAAGATATATGTGATAATGAGGAAATAGATCAAAAAGAAAAAACAAGTGAAAAAAATAAAAGTAGTAGTTTTGTATCAAGAATAAAAGAATTTTTTACAGATTTTTTTTAATAAAGGAGGCAGGGTATTGTGTTAGATTTTGATGTTGATGTTCAAGAATTTGCTCAGATAAAAGTAATAGGATGCGGCGGCGGTGGAAACAATGCCGTAAACAGAATGATAAAAGAAGGACTAAAAAATGTTGAATTTATAGCTATAAATACAGACAAGCAAGCATTAATGCTTTCACAAGCATCACAAAAAATACAAATAGGTGATAAGCTTACCAAAGGACTTGGTGCAGGGGCAAATCCTGAAATAGGGAAAAAAGCTGCAGAAGAAAATAAGGATGAAATATCCCAAGCTATAAAAGGTGCGGACATGGTATTTATTACAGCAGGTATGGGTGGTGGAACTGGTACAGGGGCAGCTCCTATAATTGCAGAAATTGCAAAATCAATGGGCATACTTACTGTGGGGGTAGTTACTAAACCTTTTCCTTTTGAAGGAAGAAAGAGGATGCTTCATGCAGAAATGGGAATAAAGGATTTGAAGGATAAAGTTGATACTTTGGTTACGATACCAAATGAAAGGCTACTTTCTGTGGTGGATAAAAAGACAACTTTAATGGAATCCTTTAAATTTGCAGATGATGTATTAAGACAAGGCGTTCAGGGTATATCAGATTTAATTACTATACCTGGACTTGTAAATCTAGATTTTGCAGATGTTAGAACAATTATGATAGACAAAGGTCTTGCACATATGGGTGTAGGTAAGGGAAATGGTGATAATAGGGCACAGGATGCGGCAAAACAAGCAATATCAAGTCCGCTTCTTGAAACTTCCATAGTAGGAGCTACTGGGGTACTTTTAAACATAACAGGTGGACAGGATCTAGGACTTTTAGAAATAAATGAAGCTGCAGAGATAGTTCAAGATGCAGCAGATCCTGATGCTAACATAATATTTGGAGCTGTTATAGATGAGGACATAAAAGATGAAATAAGAATTACTGTAATAGCTACAGGTTTTGAAACGGGAAATGATGAAGTTAAGAGGGAGACAAAATCCGGTATCAAACCTTCAAGGCGAAGTATGATGAATAATGAAGATGAAGCAGCAGCTTCTGTGGAATATGAGAAAATTGATGAAAATAATTTGGAAGTACCAGCTTTCCTAAGGAGACAGAGAAAGTAGAAAAAATCCGTGTATAGTTTAAAGCTATACACGGATTTTTTATTATCTAACTTTATCCGATGGCTACCAGCCGTAATACCCCCATCTTCTTATAAAGTGGGGGGATAACGGCTGCTACGCCCCTGGATAACGATTTCCCCTAAAGGATAACGCCTTCTAAGTGCTAAAGCACTAAGAATCCTGTTAATAAGTTTCAGATGGAGAAAAAACTCCACATGAAACCAAGAACTCTGTTTACGTAAATCGTTTTAATTGAAATGATTTTAAATAGTACTAAAAAAAGATTTCCTGGCATAATATAGAAAATAAAAATATTGTATATGATTAAAAAATGACAAAATTTTGGAATATATAAGTATATAATAAAGGTAAATACAGGAAAACAAAGGTGGAGGTGAGTTTATAATTGGTAGTATATGCAGACTTGCTAATTTTAATAAACTTTATAGTAAACTTTTTTTTATTGTATATTACAGGAAGAACTCTTAAGTTAAAGATAAAACTTAAATTTATGATTTTAGCTGCGGCCATAGGAAGTAGTTATACGGTTACATTAATTTATCCAGCCTTAAATGTATTTTCTGCTTTCTATTTTAAAATTTTGGTAGCAGCTATGCTAATTTATATTTCTTTCGGTAATAGGGGATTTATATGTAATTTCAAAATTTCAGCTGTATTTATTTTATATTCTATGCTGCTGGCAGGTATTTGCATGTTTGTGGAATATAGTAATTGCTCCTATATAGGAGATTATATGATAATTAATTTCCCTTATGAATGGCTTTTTATTTCTATTATGGTGTTGTACATAACAATTGATAGGTTAGTAATTTATGTTAAGGATAGGAACAAGATGTTTAAACTAATTTATGATGTAGATATTGTATTTAAAAACAAAAGCAAGACTGTAAAGGCTTTTTTAGATACCGGAAACGAGCTTAGGGAGCCAGCTACCAATTTGCCAGTAGTGATAGTTGAGAAATCTGTATTCGAAAATATAAATCTGGAGGGAATGGATAAGTTTTACATACCCTATAGAGTTATAAATGGCAAGTGTGGCAAGCTTCAAGGATTTAAACCAGATGTAGTAAAAATAGACTTTGGACAAGAGACTAAATATAGAGAAGTTATAATTGCTATTTGCAAGGATAAATTGAGTAAATTTGACGATTATCATGCACTTCTTTCTAGGGGAGTGATATAGGCGGTATGCGTTGATGTAAAAGGAAATTAAATGATGGAGGCTATGATTATGCTTAGGTTAAAAATATTGTTGAACAGAATACTTACAAAATTTAAATTTGCAATAAAAAATATATATTATATAGGGGGAAATGATGTACTACCACCTCCACTTAGCAAAAAAGAAGAAGAGGATTTGGTTTTGAAGCTAGTTTCTGGGGATGAGAAGGTAAGATCTACTCTTATAGAAAGAAATTTGCGCTTGGTAGTTTATATTGCTAGAAAGTTTGAAAATACAGGGGTAAATGTGGAAGATTTAGTATCAGTAGGTACCATAGGACTTATAAAAGCAGTAAATACATTTAATCCTGAGAAAAAAATAAAATTAGCTACTTATGCTTCTAGATGCATAGAAAATGAAATACTCATGTATCTAAGAAGAAATAGTAAAACAAAGGCAGAAATTTCTTTTTATGAACCCCTCAACATAGATTGGGATGGAAATGAATTATTGCTTTCTGATATTTTAGGAACGGACAATGACGTAGTTTACAATTTTATAGAAGATGAAGTGGATAAGCAGCTTCTAATGTTAGCTATGAAAAAATTAAGCGACAGAGAAAAGGAAATAGTTAATCTAAGGTTTGGATTAAATGGCAAAAGTGAAAAAACTCAGAAAGAGGTTGCAGACTTACTTGGAATATCACAATCTTATATATCAAGGCTTGAAAAGAGAATAATAAAGAGACTTAGAAAAGAAATAAATAAAATGTTATAGGGTTGTCTTTAGTATAAAACTCAGCTTCTTAGTAAATACTTAAAATGCTATATATTCTAAAGGGGCTGATTACATGATAATTAATAAAGTAGAAATTTGTGGCGTAAATACATCAAAATTGCCAGTTCTCAAGGGAAAGGAAATGAAAGAACTTTTAATAAAAATGCAGCAGGGAGATAATGAATGCAGAGAAAAGTTTATAAAGGGTAATTTGCGATTGGTGTTAAGTGTAATACAGAGGTTTAATAACAGGGGAGAAAATGTAGATGATCTATTTCAAGTAGGATGTATAGGGCTTATAAAAGCCATTGACAACTTTGATTTAAGTCAAAATGTTAAATTTTCAACTTATGCTGTACCTATGATTATAGGAGAAATAAGAAGATACTTAAGGGATAATAATTCCATAAGGGTAAGTAGATCTCTTAGAGATATTGCTTATAAAGCGCTTCAAGTTAGAGATAAATTAATAAGGGAAAATAATAAAGAACCAACTATATCACAGATAGCTAAAGAATTAAATATACCAAGGGAGGAAGTGGTATTTGCATTGGATGCCATACAGGATCCAGTTTCCCTGTTTGAACCCATATATCATGATGGTGGCGACGCAATTTATGTAATGGATCAAATAAGTGATACTAAAAACTTGGATGAAAATTGGCTGGAAAACATATCCATAAAAGAAGCCATGAAAAAATTAAATGACAGGGAAAAATTGATACTTAATTTAAGATTTTTTGATGGAAGGACTCAGATGGAAGTAGCAGATGAAATAGGTATATCACAAGCACAGGTATCTAGGTTAGAGAAAACTGCCTTAAGGCATATGCGAAAATATATATAAATAGGTATAATGTTTAATTTATAATAGTTAGGAACTCAACTTTCACACATACGAAATTTTGATTTAATAAAAATATTGCGGAACAATATTTTTGAGAGGACAGAGGACAATAATTATCTGAAAATCATAGATTTTATATACCTACTTAAGCGATGTTTTGCTTTAGCAAAACAAGCTTAAAAATAAATTAGTTTTCTGACGTAAGGAGGAAAACTCACCTTCATTGTCCTCTGTCCTCTGTCAATTGTCCTCTAAAAAGTTGCTTTGCAATTTTTAAAAACTGCGAAAGTTAAGTTAGAAAATAATTAAAAATGGGGGGGATATACATAAATGGAGTTAGAAGGAGATTTATTTTCTTTAACTAATCTAAGAAATATGGAAGTAATAGACATAAATACTGGAGCAAAATTGGGATTTATAAAAGATCTAAAAATAAATTGTGAAGAACATAGGATACTGTCAATTATTTTACCATCTCAAACTTTTAAAATATCTTTGTTTGGAAAAAATGAAGATATAGAAATACCCTGGGATAATGTAAAAAAAATAGGTGTAGATGTAATTTTAGTTGATGGAAAAAATCTTGTAGAAGAGTAGAAGTTTCCACAAGATAAGTATATAATTACATTATGTATACTATCTTATATGAAGGACGTGAATTAAAGTGAAATGCCCTTATTGTGGATACAATGAAACTAAAGTAGTGGATTCTAGATCTACAGATGACAATATGGCCATAAGAAGGAGAAGAGAATGTTTAAAGTGTAATAAGAGATATACCACTTATGAAAAAATTGAAAATGTACCCATTTTAGTTGTAAAAAAGAATATGAATAGGGAATATTTTGATAGGACGAAAATATTAAATGGATTGATAAAAGCTTGTGAAAAACGTCCTGTCTCGAGAAAACAAATTGAAGATATAACGGATGAAGTAGAGAAAAAAATAAATAATGACATGATTACAGAAATAAGTTCCTCTGAGATAGGGGAAATTATTATGGAGAATTTAAAAAAAGTAGATGATGTATCTTATGTTAGATTTGCGTCTGTTTACAGACAATTTAAGGATATAAATACTTTTATGCAGGAAATAAAAAATCTTATTTCAAATAAATAAATGGTATGCTTTAAGCATACCATTTATTTTATGTTAAATTAAAGTTAAAAGATATTTATAGTACCATCAATTAAAAAAACAATGTTAAAATATATTTAAGATAATTTTAAATATGTTTTTGATTTTGAAATAAATTCTAGATGGAGGATTAATATGGAGAAAATTACATTAGAAGATTATGAATTTATAAAAATAGATTTACCAGGTGCAGAAGCAATATTTTCAACAGCTAAAAATAATTTGAGCTTTAATAAATCCACAGATTCTGGAAAGAAAAATATTAAAAATTTAAAAAGATGGTTTAATTTGAAAACTGTGGGATATTTGAATCAAGTCCATGGGTGCCAGAGTATAGTTTATACAGGCAAAGATGAAGAGGAGGCAGATGGAATAATTACAAATGAGTACAACACAGCTGTGGGAGTTTTTAACGCAGATTGTATTCCAATACTTTTATATGATAAGAAAAATAAGGTTATAGCAGCAGTCCACAGTGGATGGAAAGGTACTTTAACTTGTATCCTTTCTAAAACCATTGAAAAACTTGAAAGGAATTTCAAAAGTGAATCTAAAGATATAATAGTATGTGTAGGACCACATATTCACAGCTGTTGTTATGAAGTTGGGGAAGAAGTAATGGATAAATTTAAAAACTCTGATTTTTATAGATTTAAGGATGTATTTAGAAATAGAAATCTTGATTTAAAAAAATGTATATTATATCAACTCCAGGACAGAGAAATAGAAAGTGAAAATATAAAATATTTAGATATATGTACCTATTGTAATACTGAATATGAAATGCATTCTTATAGAAAAAATAAAGACTATGGAAGAATGTTTTCATTTATTTATCTAAAATAAAAATGGAGGACTATTATGTTACAAGAAAAGATATTGATAGTAGATGATGAAGAACATATTTGCGAACTTATTAAATTTAATCTTGAGAAAAATGGATATAAGGCTATTGTGGCACAAAATGGAATAGATGCACTGAAAATTGTAAGGGAAGAGATGCCTCAGTTAATTTTACTGGATGTAATGCTGCCTGGAATGGATGGATATGATGTATGTAAAGAAATAAGAAGGGACAATGCTATATCTTTTATTCCTGTAATAATGATAACTGCAAGAGGAGAGGAATTTGACAAGGTACTAGGATTAGAACTTGGAGCAGATGATTACATGACAAAGCCTTTTTCTATAAGGGAATTGATTGCTAGGGTTAAAGCTGTACTCAGGAGAACTGCAGTAAAACCTGTAGATAAAGGCTATGTATTTGGACAGGTAAGCATAGATTTTGATAAACATGAAGTGATTAAAAATGGGGAAAAGGTAGAGTTAACCTTAAAGGAATTTGAACTCTTAAAAATGCTTATAAAAAATAGGGGAAGAGTAATGACTAGAGATTTTCTACTAGATAAAATATGGGGATATGAATATGTTGGAGAAACTAGAACAGTGGATGTTCACATAAGGCATTTAAGACAAAAAATAGAGGACTTTGACAACAAACCTAAGTATATTGAAACTATTCG
>DAIMMR010000452.1:0-3096 GCA_036720575.1 Clostridium sp. | reverse complement strand
GTTTGCTTCACCACTCCAGAAAACTACCTTCACCGTGTTCTTCGGTTTTTACCTCCTGGCTAACATAATGTTGATGTTATTAAAAGAGGATTCTAAAAATTCAAAAAAGGGATTAATAGCAATTTATAAGGGTATTAACGATTTTCAAGGTTATATAAATTTAAAAAAATTTGAACTATGAAAGTAGGTTTCAATTACTCTAATAATAAGGAGTAGTTTATAGGTTATGGATTTTATAATCATTCGAAACTATTATCCCCTAATTAGTTCCTCCAATAATTTAAAATCTTCTTTTCCAATGATTTTAAGCATGTACAATAGGGGAATATAAATTATCAAACCGACGAGTAAGGCTAAAAACCAATTAAATGGGTTAATTATAGAGATTATAATGGCCAAAACAAATGCACTGATTAGTGGTTTTAATATATTGTCTAGGATTGATATTCGATGGAAAAATCGAGATATATAGCTAAACATTAGAATCAACACGCATAACTCCGTTAAAACAGTCGCTACAGAAGCACCAAAGTAACTGAACTGGGGAATCAGGAAAAGATTCAAAATAACATTTAAAACGGCACTAGCTGCAGTTACAATTGCCACAAATCGTTGTTTATTAATGGATCCCAACAAATTGCCTGAGAGATATGTAATGAAAATAATGGGAATTACACAGATCAGTATTTGAAGGGCAGATATGGAAGGGATGAAAGCACTGCCATAAATTATTAATATAATTTTATCTGCGAATATAAATCCAAAGATCAATATCATGAGGGCAATAATGAAGAGGTACTTGAACATCCTTTCATATTCTAGTTTCAGAAGATTTTTTGCAGATTTAAAGTGTTTAGACATGACAGGGAACATGGAAATCACCAAAACACCAGGTATAAACATTAAAATAAAGATCAGTTTATACGCTGCATTGTAGAACCCCACAGCGGTATTGCCAACCAGCAGGGAGATCATAACTGAATCTATGTTGAAATATATTTCAGTGAAAACCATGGCTAAAACAAAGAATAAAGATTCTCCCAATACTTTTCTCGAAAAATCAAGATCAAATTCTATTTTGGGGATAATAAACTTTCTAAGTGAAACAACAGCAACATAGATCAGAATTATCAGGCTAACTATAAAATAGACCAGGGCAAAATAAACAAGGTCCATGTTTAAGTGTATCCCCAGTAAAGCCAATACCAATAATAAAATGTTGGTCAAAACAAGTCCTATGGCCTGATATTCCATTTTTTCATAGGATTGGAACAGAGAATAGAAAAGCTGGATGAATGAGTTAAACAGGACGTAGAGTGCAATTAAATACACCACATCAACCGTTTTTGTGGGATAGTTAAGTCCATTAATTATTAGAGCTGCCAGAATGAAGGTAAGTAATGAGGCTATTATCTTTATTCCTAGGGCATTACCCAGATATTTGGGGGCCAGTGATGGGTCACGGGATATCTCTCTTACAATAAATTGACTCAAACCTAAATCAGCCATGATCCCAAAAATAGTGGTAAATGCAAGAGCAAAAGAGAGAATTCCGTACTCTTCAGGTCCCAAATAACGTGTAATGTACATTATAAAAAAGAATCCCAATATATAACTGATGATCTGGGAAACAAACAACACTCCCGTGTTTTTAGCTACACTACGAATTCCACTCATTGGCCCACTCTTAAAATTTTTAATTAATTCTATAGAATATCTTTAAAGGAATTCAACATCTTTGTACTGTAACTTTCCCAAGAAAAATTATCTGCTATATATTTAGAAATTTTACGTGTTTCTTTAGCAGTTTCGGAGGGATTGTCTCTTATTTCCAATATTTTAATGGCCATCTGTTCAGTATCTCCCAGTGACACCACATATGGATATTCGGGAAGAACCTCGGTGATACCGCAATGGTCAGATATTATGGTGGGTATTCTTCCTAACATGGTTTCCAAAGGAAACATACCCCATGGTTCAGATTCTGGTACAAAAACAGCAATATCAGCGATATCATACAGTTCATATAGCTTTGCATCAGAAACAGAACCATAAAATTCAACATCAATCTTATTACTGGCAGCAAACATGTCCATTTCTTTTTTTAACTTTTTTGAAATCACATCTCCCACAAAATGCAATCGAGCATTGGGTAATTGCTTACTTATCAATGAAAATGCTTTTAAAACATCTAAAGGATGTTTTTTTGGATGTATGGGGCCTACAAAAATGGAATCAAAATAATCATTGTCAACATGTTTTATTTTCCTTTCTAAATCCACACCTGACCCAAGGGTTTGTACTGGTTTTTTGGGATACATCCTTTTTATTTTATCCCTCATCATCTCTCCGAATGTTACTATGAGTCGAACATTGGATGAGAAATACCGGTCAGTTCTGTAGTGTAATGATTTAAATCCATTGATTTTTTTATAATCGGTGTGCATGTATGGTTCGTTGCACATCCAGGCCACTGGTATATTGGTGAAGTTGGAAATCCATTGGGCAGGATGGTTGTGGGCATTTATGATATCATGTTCACCCACCATCTGACTGAGTTTTCTGACCATGAAAGCCCACCGTAGGTCATCCACACTCCAATGGGTGGTGAGTATCCATGGTTTATCCAGTGATACAATTTCCACGTTAGTCAATAAGTAATCAAAAACATAGTTATTTTCCTTTTCAAAGGTGTAAAAGGTAATATCATGCCCCATTTTATCCAGAAAATAACACAACTTGCAGACCTGTTTCTCAGCACCACGGGGGTGAATTAACTCTGGGTGGATCATGCCAATATTCATTTTAACCCTCTAACATACAGAATACAGTTTAATTCTTTTAAGGCTATTGATCTAAGTTTATTATAATATAAATTTTTATAACAAGGGGACAAGTATGTTTTGATAGATTAAAGGGACTAAAAATTAAAACCACATAATATACATTGTGCCCTTATGATATTGGTTTATTAAACTCTTGGTATATAATAAATATTCATTAACTTTACACACATTTAATCTATAGGATAAATATGAAAGTAGGAATACTATCCTGGATACTGGACCGGGAAAGGACGGGTATTGATAATTACCT
>DAIMMR010000451.1:0-3122 GCA_036720575.1 Clostridium sp. | reverse complement strand
TGCTTATTTCTGGTAAAACCAGTAAAGAAATCAAAGACGAAACTGGATTAAGACCTAAGGAAATAAGCAGAATACAACAGGAAATTACAAATCATTTTTAATTCATAAAGACTAATAGTTTTTAACTGTTAGTCTTTATGAATTATAGAAAATATTCTTATTTACATTTTTTAATAAATTTAATAGTGTGTTGGATAATTTTTGATATTTCTTAGGTTTATGACATTGAGTTACTTAATTCTTCATTTTTATCTTCGTCACCAGATGAATGCTTTATTAACGGCATATTGTATTTTTCCCTAATTAGATTTTCTATTTCAACAGCTAAATCAGGATTATCTTTCAAGTACAACTTCGCATTTTCTCTACCTTGACCAAGTCTTGTATCTTTATATGAAAACCATGCCCCACTTTTTTCAACAAATTCTTCATTAACGGCTATATCTATTAGGCTTCCTTCTTTTGAAATACCCTCATTATACATTATGTCAAATTCAGCTTGTTTAAAAGGCGGCGCAACCTTATTCTTTTTTACTTTTATTCTTACTCTGCTTCCAACAATATTTTCACCTATTTTTATAGTATCAATTTTTCTTATATCCAACCTTACGGATGCATAAAATTTAAGAGCACGACCACCTGGTGTTGTTTCAGGATTACCAAACATAACACCTATTTTTTCTCTTAATTGATTTATAAATATTACCACACATTTGGATTTATTAATTGCTGAAGTAAGCTTTCTTAAAGCCTGAGACATTAGTCTAGCCTGCAGTCCAATATGAGAATCACCCATTTCACCTTCTATTTCAGCTTTTGGAACAAGTGCTGCTACAGAATCAACAACAATTACATCTACAGCATTTGATCTTACAAGAGCCTCTACTATCTCCAAGGCTTGTTCCCCCGTATCTGGTTGAGAAACTAGCAATTCCTCAATATTCACTCCCAATTTTCCTGCATAAGATGGATCTAATGCTTGTTCAGCATCAACAAAAGCTGCTGCACCACCTCTTTTTTGTGCTTCTGCCGCTATGTGCAGTGCAACTGTTGTTTTACCTGAAGATTCAGGCCCATATATTTCTATTACCCTACCTCTTGGAACTCCGCCAACACCCAGAGCTATGTCTAAAGTCAGACATCCTGTTGGTATGATTTCTATATTCATTATTGTAGTTTCACCAAGCTTCATAATAGAACCTTTTCCAAATCGTTTTTCTATCTGATTCATAACTGATTCTATTGCAGTAATTTTATCATTACTTATATTCATTTATTATAAGCCCCCTTTACAAAGTTTTTTGCCAATCCTAGTTATGCCTCACTTACAGCTATCAACCTAGTTATTCTTTTATATATTGCATCAAAAGTAGTATTCAATGAAATTGCCAATTCTTTAAACAGTATATTTTGAACAAAAACTAAAAGTTTGTTATCTTGTTCGTAAAATTTTTTCCCACTAATATCAGCTTTATGCTTTTTCCTCATTAATGTATTAACTATCCTAGAAGTTTCTTTACGATCTCCTTTCATTACAATTTTAAAATATATTTTAGCACGCTGACTGCATATCTCTATCCAATTTATACCTGGCAGCTTAAAAGATTCTATAATTTCTTCTGCTTCATTTCTATCAATAAGTCGTAGCATTTTTACCTTATCATTGTCTACTGGAATACTTATTGTTAATTTACAATTTTCAATGGGATGTAAAACATAGTAGTCTCTAGTAACATCACAATATGTCTTTGCACAAATATCATCTATACAGCAAATTCCCTGTCCCGAATAAATGATTAAATCTCCAATACTAAACATTTTAATTAAATTACTCCTTTTAATTGCTAAATTTTAAAATAAACTACAACTAATTTTAGGATTTCTTTTTCATAGACCTTGATCCTCTTTTCTTTTTCACAGTTGATACTTTTGCCATTTTCTCTTCTAATTCAGCAGCTTCACGTTCTTTTTCTTTACGTTCAAATTCTATCTGCTCTTGTTTTATACGTAATTCTTCCAATACATAACTTTCTACCTTTGGATTTACTGCTTTTAAAAAACTTTCGAATGCTTCAGGATATAGAAACATCTTTGTTCCAACCTCATCCTGAAATTTCACCAATATCCTAGAGTCCTTTACTTCTGCAATAATTCCTAATCCAAACATAATGTGTTCTACAATCTCATTTACTATAATCATTTACTATAACTCCCTACATCAATTCAAATTTTATATAAACAGAGTTCTTGGCATCAGGTGGAGTTTTAACTCCACCTGATGCTTAGAAATCGTTATCCAGGGACGTAGTCGCTCTTTACTCTCACTTGCAGAAGTGGGAGTATTAGAGCGAGTAGTCATCGGATAAATATCAATGATTTCTAATTGTCAGACATGATTTTCAAAATATATATCACAGCGCCCTCTTACAAACATTTACATATAATCCTTCCACAATTTAAGTACAACTAAATAAGCCAAAAAATATAAGTACACTTAATATTTTAGCACATAAAAAGAGTTTGATGTAATTAAAACCTTTGACACATACCATACTTTTTTGCATGGCAAAGAAAAAAAAGCATTTATCCTACTAAGAATAGTGCTTTTCTTTACTTAACTAACAGTACTTACACAGAATGATTTAATCATAGAAAAATCAATAGCTTAAGCATTAAACTATTATGTAAAAGGTTGCTGCTATGGGAATTACCATAATTTAATCATATGGTTGAATACCCTATTTATAGTATATTTTAGACAAGGATGTATTTTGAAAAATAACAATAATTCCTTTAATAATATTTCTGTTAACAAATATGGAATTCATAATTTAATTATGGATTTAGTATACAAATTTAATTTTGATAAATTTGTATTTCCACAAAATAACACCATTACATTTGCACAGGATATTGTAAAGAAATGCTTATGTCGTTAGGACATAGATAGAAATATTTTTTAGAGACATTAAGCAATTTCTAAATTTTGAAAAAGTTCAAATAGGAAGTCTTAAAAAATTAGAGGGATACTTTTTTTTAGTATTTATATCCTTATAATTGATTTTTTATAGCTTTACCTTTTTCACTATAACTAGTGTCATTTACAGATTCTACTTTAAAAT
>DAIMMR010000450.1:0-3125 GCA_036720575.1 Clostridium sp. | reverse complement strand
GTTGTAATGGAAAAATCAAAAAAATAAATTGCCCACTAGAACTTGACACAAACATCATCAAGATCGGAAATGCTGTTTTTGTATTTTTATGTTAATATAAAGATATAAAAGATACTACCATACAAATATCTACAAAAAAATAATGTAAAAAGCTTTACACCATTTTTACAAAATAGGAGTAATTAGCATGACGATACGCCATTTAAAAATATTTATAACTGTATGTGAGGAAGGAAATATGACTTCTGCTGCAAATAAATTGTTTATGACACAACCTTCCATAAGTCAGGCGATTAAAGAACTTGAAAATTATTATGGAGTTGTCCTTTTTGAACGTTTATCTCGTAAATTATATATTACTTCATCAGGGAAAAAATTATATCAATATGCTAAGCATATCATCAAGCTTTTTGATGAAGCAAGCAATGACCTTAGGCAAAATTCTCTTCAAAAAAAACTTATAATAGGAGCCAACTATACAGCTGGTGTTGTTTTAATACATAAATATATAAAAAAGTTTAATAAGTTATATCCAAATTCAGAAATCATGGTAAATGTAAACAAGTCCTCTATTCTCATAGAAATGATTAGAAAAAATGAACTAGATCTTGCCCTTATTGAAGAAATAAAAAATAAATCTGATTTGATAGAAGACATTTTCTATAATGATCACATTGTGGTAGTTGCCCATCCGAAGCATCACCTATTTTCAAAAAAAGAAGTAACTGCACATGATATAGTTAATGAACGACTCTTATTAAGAGAAAAGGGCTCAGGTGTCAGGAATCTATTTGAATTAAGAATGAATGAAATTGGATTATTTTTTAAACCCTATTGGGAAAGTACAAGCACCACAGCCTTAATTAATGCAGCTGAAAATAATATTGGAATTGCAGTACTGCCTTTTCAACTAATCAAAGATCATATTGCCTCAGGTTCTCTAAGAGAACTAAAAGTAAAAGATATGGATTTTAACAGAAAACTAGCTATTGTATATCATAAGAATAAGTTATTGACAAGTGCCATGAAAGATTTTATAAAGATATGCCATGAACCATAAAATATCATGTCCTTGAGAATTTCTAATACACATTTGTATCTTTGAAATTCTCAAGGACTTTTACTTACTTTTGGAACAATTTTATGTAGCTTGTAAAAATTTTATATAATTTACACAGCCATCATAACAGATGTTGCTTTAATAACAGCTTTTGCTTTAACTCCAGGTGCGAGTCCAAGATCTTTCACTGCAGCCATTGAAATAGTAGAAGTAATTGTGTTTCCGTCATCAGTCTTTAAAGTAACAACTGCGTTTACTGCACCTTCCTTTACAGATTGAATTTTACCTGCTATTTGATTTCTTGCACTGAGTTTCATATCTCCTATTCCAATCATTACTTCTGTAGCCTTAATTACGGCAGTTGCCTCTTTTCCTGGAGCAAGTCCAAGATCCTTTACAGCTGACATTGAAATAGTAGAAGTAATAGCAGCACCTCCATCTGTTTTTAAAGTAACAATTGCATTTACTGCACCTTCCTTTACAGATTCAATTTTACCTGTTATTTGATTTCTTGCACTAATAATCATTTTTTCCTCCTATCTTGCCGCCATAAGCGACATAAAACATTAATATTTACTATGTTTTCATAATATCACATAGTCTATCATAAGTATAATTGTATAATATTATACTTATCATAGCTAAATACCTATATATAATTTAATATTTAATATTCCATTTAATTGTTACTTAACTGATATAAGTGACTTTACAGCATTCTTTATCTCTCCATATTAATAGGTAAACCTCTAAAAAAATAACTCCAGTTTAAACCTAAACTGGAGTTATTTCTAAAATTCTCACTTAGATGGCTTGAATGTTGTGCAGCAAGTATCATCACTAGTATTAGGGTCTTTACCTTTCATTGGGTTAACTTCTAAAGCCTTAGCATTACAGCAGTCGTTTTTCCAATAATGACAACAGTCAACACTACATTTAACTTCCATTTTTGGTGCATCCATAATTAAATTCCCCTTTCAATATATAAATTATATATTGTAGTATGACCTAAAATATAAATACTATCCAAGCAATCCGTTAAATAAATCAAGTAATTGGGGAAATTTTTTCTTATAAACAGAGTTCTTGGCATCAGATGGAGTTTTGACTCCACCTGATGCTTAGAAATCGTTATCCAGGGACGTAGCTGCTCTTTACTCCCACTTGGAGAAGTGGGGGTATTAGAGCAGGTAGTCATCGGATAAACAACATCTTCGCATTTTTAAAGTCCATATAGAGTTTGTAACTCAACTTTCGCACATATAAAATTTTGACTTAATATAAAAATTTTGCGAAGCAAAGTTTTCAGATGACAATTGACAGTGGACAATAAAGGAGGATTTTTCTCCGCTGCACTACGAAAAATCTTCAATTTAAAAGAAATTTAAATTCTTATACATTGAAAAAGTTGTTTCGCAATGTTCTTAAACTGCAAAAGTTGAGTAAATAATATATACGTTTAAAATTTAATATTAATAAAATACTTAACTTAGGCAAATACTATAGAAAAAGCAATAACCTTTATAGTATTTGCTTCTTTTATTTTCTATATATTTAATCTTATCATTTTACAGGAGGGACTTGTATGGATAATAATAAAAACAGAATGAAAGATAGGCCTAAGTCTAAAGCTGAAATGAGAAAAATTTACTCTGAAGCAGGCTCTGAAATAGGTATTGAACACGGCAAAAAAATAGGTTCTCATTCAAATGGGAAAAAATATACAAAAAGATCAAAGTTGTCTCATAACAAATAGGAGGTAATATTATGAGTAAGAAAAATTCTTCTAGTAAAAATTACAGTGATACACAATCTCCTACATCTAAAAATTATACTAAAAATATAAAAAATAAAGCCATTGAAAACAGTCCTTATGGAAAAGATGAACCTTCTACCCATACAAAGCACAAATAACATTAACTTATACCGACTATAGTAATTCTAATTGAAATTTGAACTTACACATGAAATATAATGGCAAAATTGAAATCACATTTAAAAACTTTTTTAAATAAGGCATTTGAAAGAAAATAACAAGTCAAAGATGCGACGAATATTTTTTATC
>DAIMMR010000449.1:0-3128 GCA_036720575.1 Clostridium sp. | reverse complement strand
AGGTAGGAGTAGATTATGAGAATGATAAATTTAAAATAGAAAAATTATAATTATTTATTAAAATAAGGGTTACCATATATGATAGAAGATTAAAAAAGAGGGTGCTTTTTATGAAAAGACCTGTCTATTCATTCATATATGGTATTTTTGTCTGTTTATTTGTAATTGCTTGTGTAACTTTAATATGTAAATGGGATTGTGTAAAAAATAATTTTACGGGAGAAAGCAAAAATATTGTCTTAGCTAAAGGTAACACAATAACGTACTCTAAAGAGGTATTCTTAACTTTTGATGACGGACCTTCTATAAATAACACTACAAAGATATTAAACATATTACAACAAAATGGAGTAAAAGCCACTTTTTTTATAGTAGGTGAAAAGGCAAAAGAAAATCCTTCTATATTAAAGCAGCTAAGTGACAGCGGTATGAGTATAGGAGTACATACATATTCTCATAATTATAAAGAGATGTACAGCAGTTTGGATGCATACTTAGAGGATTTTCAAGTTTGTAAAAATATAATAAAGAATATAACGGGAAAAGATTCTATAGTATTTGTGAGGCTCCCAGGTGGGTCAGATAATTTAGCAGCAAGTGTAAGCAATTTAAATATTATAAAGAAGACTTTAAAGGGAAACGGAATGAAGTATGTAGATTGGAATGTGGCCTCAGGTGATGCAGATAAACGTTTTGTGTCCAAAGATATTATAAAACAAAATGTAATAGATGGATGCAAGAATAAAAAAATTGCAGTAGTTTTGATGCATGATTCTTACTATAAAACTTCTACAGTAGAAGCACTGCCAGACATTATAAGTTATTTAAAAAAGGAAGGTTTTGTTTTTAGAACTTTTGATGGTATAACTTTAGAAGAAGAGTTTAGAATGACGGATAAAGGAATCATTAACAGATGACTAAAATTATAGAGAGTTTCTAAATGAAAGTTTACTTATACCAGCCATATACAACAAAATTCATCACACTAAAAACTTTTTATAAGTCTAAAGTTCGGCATTTTGAAAATCTAAAGAAGCTTATATAAACTCGTACCTCAAACATATATAAGCTTCTAAGATTTTCTAAAATACCTCACTAAGACTTATAAAAAAAGTTTTTAAGTGTGATTTCCATTTTGTTAGTATATTTTATGTATAAGTTAAAATTTCAATTAGAAACATTCATATATAGGTTTTCTACTTAGACTTATCAAAATATTTAATGAGCTGAAGGTTGTAAAAAATATCCAGAGTATAAGCTGATTTTTCGTTTATAAACTCTATATGAGAATGTAAATTAATTAGATTTATTTTTGGTTTCTCTTTCTATTATAAATTTTTTAGCATTTAATTCTAAGGTATCATCTAGAGGGTCAAGTTTTGTATCACCATATTTTTTAGAAATAGCTGTAGATATAAATCTATCTGCTAATTCAGGATTTTTAGAAAGGAGAGAACCGTGAAAATAAGTGCAAAAACAATTTTTGTATATGCAACCTTCGTATCCATCTTCCCCATTATTACCATAACCTACAATTACTTTTCCAAGAGGTTCTAAATCTCCTATATAAGTTCTTCCAGAATGATTTTCAAAGCCTACATAAGTTTCTTTGAATTTTTCATTATATATAACTGTATTTCCTATAAATCTATTGCTGCCGCCCTCTGTATATATATTAAGTACATCAAGACCGGGCAACTTTTGACCATCAGGTGTAGAATAGTATTTTCCAAGAAGTTGATAGCCTCCACAAATTGATAAAAATACTTTACCCTCTTCAATGTAACTTACGATGCCTTCTCTTTTATTTTTGACAAGATCCTCCGATACTATGGACTGTTCATAGTCCTGACCACCACCAAAAAGAGTTATGTCATATTTAGAGCTGTCAAAGGGATCTCCAAGAGATATATTAAATACATTTATATCTATACCCCGCTGCTGTGCTCTATATTTTAATATGAGTATATTTCCTAAGTCTCCGTATACATTTAATAAATCAGGATATAAGTGACATATGTTTAATTCCATTTTAGATACACTCCTTATTACTCTAATATTTTACCACAGCTTTTTGATATATCCCTTGAAATTGAGAAATTTCCTGAAAGTTATCATGGCAGTATAAGTGGCTAATACATATACTGTATTTGACTTACAATTTTTTATTTCATCAATTAGATTTTCATAGTGCTTACAAATTATGAAGTTATCTTGGGGTAATCCTGCTACTTTTAATCTTACAGCCATGTCATAAAGTCTTATACCTGAAATCATTATTTTATCTATATCCAGTGAAGACAGCTTTTCAAAATTCACATCCCATATCCAGGATACATCCCTTCCATCTGCATAATTGTCATTTAGAAGTACAGCTAGGTTAAAGGTCCTGTTGTCAAGGCTTAAAGTGTTTATAGCTTGATCATAACCGGCAGGATTTTTTACTAAGATGATTTTAACTTCTTTACCTTCTATATTTATGACTTCCTGTCTTCCAAAACTGCTCTTTTGTTTTTTTAGAGAATCATATATACAGGAAGTGGATATTCCACAAACCATTGCTATAGAATAAGCACATAGGGCATTATACATATTATAGGTGCCTGGTTGATTTATATAATATTCCTTCTCATTAATTACTACTAATGATCCATCTGGAGTTTGATCTTTTATTTCATCTAAAGTATAATCCAATTCAGGTCTTTTATATCCACACTTTTCACAGTAGTAATCGCCCAAATGATTATATGTAAGAAAATTATATTTGTAAGGACTTTTGCATTTTTTGCAGAACTTAGCATCTGCATTAGTAGCTACCTTTTTACTGTTTGTAGGGGAACAATTAAATCCATAATAAATAGTCCTGTTTGGTAAATTTAAATCTCCAAGAAGAGATTCGTCTCCATTGAGTATTAAATTTGAAAGAGGCACTTTTTTGATACCTTTTAGAATTTTGTTTAATGTAGTGTAAACTTCTCCATACCTGTCAAGTTGATCTCTAAATAAGTTTGTTACAGTTATAATTTCTGGAGTTATATAATCTGTAAATAAAGGAACATTTGCTTCATCACATTCTATAACCGCATAGTTTGTCTCACTACATTTTTTAAACGAATAATTTTCTATAA
>DAIMMR010000448.1:0-3138 GCA_036720575.1 Clostridium sp. | reverse complement strand
ATTACATAATCATGAAAAACAAAAGAAAAGAAATTGATCGAATCATTAAGGAACTTGATAAGAAGGGATATGATGAAAAACTCGTAGAATGTTTGGAAGAACTAGAGGCTGAGACAGGATATTATCCTAATCAAGAAAGGCATGAATAAAAATGGATGATTTTGTTGATTTATTTGAATGGCCTAATGCTAATAATGGTGATTTAAGTATTTGGAAAGATTGGGATAAATACTCTAAATCGGACACCTATCATATTGAGATAGAGGGAAATATTGCATACAACAATTTAAGTGATGGAATAAATTATTATGAAAATATGTGTAAAGCATTGAAAGAATATTTGGACAATAATTCAATATTACCAAACGAATCAAATAAAAATGTAATTTATCATAGTAGAGATATTGAAGTTATAGATGATAAAGAAAATAATTGTGTTTGGATTTATACAAGTGAACCTGCTTATAATTTTCATTGCTTATATGATACATACTTGTGGTTAGCAGATGTAGTAAAACAACTTAAAAGTATTAGCATAAAATAAAAACTCAATTTGATTTTAAAAGGAGTGAGAATAATTCAAAATATTAAAATAGTAAAAATGTTTAGTAGCAAATCTGATGAATGGGAAACTCCACAAAATTTATTTGATAAACTAGATAGTGTTTATCATTTTACGCTTGATCCATGTGCTACAGATTATAATCATAAATGTAACAAATATTATACATTAGAGACAAATGGATTAGATAAAGATTGGAATGGTGAAACCGTATTTGTAAATCCTCCATATGGTAAATCAATTGGAAAATGGGTTGAAAAATGTTATCAAGAACATTTAAAAGGTACAGTTATTGTTATGTTGATTCCTTCACGAACTGATACACGCTGGTTCCATAAATATATTTACAAACAACCAAATGTTAGTATAGAATTTTTAAAAGGTAGATTAAAGTTTGTTAATAGATTGTTTCCGTCATGGAGGGAAGATGGAAATTTCAAAATTTCACCTGCACCATTTCCAAGTATGATAGTAATATTTAATTAAACGAAAAAAATAACCCCATCTTACGATAGGGGTAAAATCTTAGATTTCATTGTTAGTTACAAGCCAATGCAGTCCTCTACAATTATCAAGTTTCTTTTTAATATCAGTGAATTCAGTGTCCTTTGTAATTTTGGAATCAAAGAATTTAAGTTTATCCAATGAGATATTAATGGTTTGGGAGTGATTACCTTCGTATTCTATACAGGCTTCAAAAAATGTTTGTTCTTCAGTTCTCGTTTTTCTAGTAGTTAAACTTACAATATCAAAATCAACTATATTCTCAAGAGATAATTTATTAAGACCAAGTTCATACATTAAAGCTTGTTCTAATTCTTTCATTTGACTAGGTGTAAGTTCACCAATTTTCTCTTTAAGTCTATAATCGTCTAATGTCATTAATTGCTCACACATTACAACAGATTCACGTGAATTAAGCATAAAAGTATACTGAAATTTATAATCCTTTTTATGTTGTGTTGTTAATAAAGCAACTACTACCGTATCACTTCTCATATTACCAATATTATTACTAACAATTAGAGCAGGTCTTGTTTTACCGATGACATGTGTGTTTATATAATTTACATCTTCTAAATCTACATAATAAATTTCACCTCGATTAATTTCTCTAGTTTCATAAGCATGATCATGATCGTAAGCATTAGATAGAGATGTAGTACTACCTAGAGTAGTCAATATTAACACATCCTTTTAACATTTTATAATATTATATCATCAATAGAAAAAATATACAATAGGAGGCAAATTGTGGAAAATAAAATCAATCTAGAACCACTAAAGCATCTTAAACAACTTATTAATACTAAAGATATTAATAATGATGAAATACTTGCTTGTGTAATAAATGAGGTCTATTCAAATCTTGATTCTTATATCTCATTTGGACAGAGTCTCATTAATGCACAAAATGATTTACTCAAACTTAAACTCGACGGGCTAAAACGACAAGTAGAACTAAATAAACTTATCAAAAGAAATAATGATTCATTAAATAAAAGCAGGTGATAAATATTTACAATTATAATGATGAGGGCTATTTTCGTTGTGACGAATGTCATAGTCCATTGTGGGAAGGTGATGAATTTATAAGATATAATGATAAAAGATATTGTTTAAATTGTGTACAAAAATACATAGATAGTATTACAGAATTTGCTTCTTGGCACGATTCATCTTATGCACAATATATAGATTTAGAAATACAAGAGAGGATTGATAATAATGGAAGAAAAGAATAAAAAATCTACATATTATGAACTTATGTCACCCAAAGAATTAGTCGAAAAATTGTGCAATGAGATTTCAAAGTTTTTTGAAAACGACAAAATCTGTGGAACACTTACAATACCATCTAATTATCCAAAAGAATTGCAGAATAGAATAGAAGACATTGCATTACTTTCAAGTTGCTTAAAATACAAAATATACAAGGAAGGTGAAAATAATACTATTATTTGATTCAAATGGAGTAACTATTGATAATGAAAAAATTAACATTCTCAATCCTCCAAAAGAAATTGAAAAATTATTAACTAATTCACTAATAATTGATCAAAACAATAAAGTAGTAGGTAGTATGTTAACCGCAGAAAATAAAATTGGAACAACGTTATATTATGGTAATATTGATATAACAAATAAAAACTATAATAAATTTAGAATTATTGATCACAGATTTCGTTATAAGGAATCTTCAGTAAATAATAATTATAATGTAATTAATATAGTAACAATTGTAAAAAAGGTGACTAATTGAAAAATATTAAAATTAAATATCCAAAAGGACAAACACCAAAACATACTTATCATGATGCAGAACATATACCTAAGTTTGTTATTACACAGGACATTACGGGTGAATGCTATTTATATCAAATTAACAGTAATTATACTCTCACAAAATTAAAACAAGGTAACACACCAATAAAGTTAGGCGAATATGCAGAAGAACAAATTATGAAAGGATTGAATAAAAGTAAGTGACAACTGATTATAGAAGAATGGTTTATCAAAAAGAAATGATGCGTAAAGAAATCAATGAACAATGTGCTAAATATGATAATGAATGT
>DAIMMR010000028.1:0-20708 GCA_036720575.1 Clostridium sp. | reverse complement strand
AGTGCCGGCCTGTCACGCCGGAGGTCAAGGGTTCGATCCCCTCCTGAGTCGCCATATGTGCTGGCATGGCTCAGCAGGTAGAGCAACTGACTTGTAATCAGTAGGTCGTGGGTTCGATTCCTACTGCCAGCACCAAAAATAAGAATGTATTTTTAAATACATTCTTATTTTTTTATTTGAAATTTTTATTTTGTATATTTTGTTTTATTCTTATGTCCTCTCCGAAAAACTTATATAAGGTAAATTCTCCAAGCAATCTAGATGAAATTCTCTCTGAATAGCATTTTAAAATTTCTTCTAAGTCATAGTTTGTTGATACAAGCATTTTGCTTTGCTTCAATAGTTTTTTATTTAAAAGGTTAAACAGTTCAGTTTTAGAAAAATCTGTTACTTGTTCAGATCCTAAGTCATCTATTATAAGTAAATCACAATTCATTAAAATATCTTCTAATTCTATGTTATTGTTGAATCTTATATCTCTTAGGTCTTTAATCAAGGATTCAGAGGTTCTATAAATTACTAAAAAACCTCTGTCTATCAATTCTTTTGATATACAATTTAACAAGAAGGTTTTTCCAGTTCCAGCAGATCCATAAAATAATAAATTTTCACTGTGATTGGAAAAATTCTCTATGTATTTCCACGATGTAGATGCTATTATTTCTATATTTTTTCTAGGACTTGTAGGGTTTCCCTCGCTTTTGGTGGAGGAATATAGCTGAAAGTTAAAGTTATCAAAGTTATTTTTAACTAACATATTTTTGAAGTCAGAATTGCTGTAGTAAAGTTTAATAAGTTTTTGTTTGTAGCAGCTGCATTTTTTGTTCCCAATGAATCCGGTATCTTTGCACTTATCACATTTATAGGACATATCTAAATAATTTACAGGATAATTATTAGATGTTAAAATATGAGCTTTTTTTATCCTTAAATCTGAGATTTTTTGATGAAGCTCCTTTAAGTAAATATCCTTGTTTGAGACATTGTTTAATATATTTATTGATAATTTTAAGGAAAGTCTAGCTATTTCATTTTGTATGTTTAATACTTCAGGTAGATTTTTTTTGATTTCTTCTTTTCGTAAGCCTAAAGCTTTTTTATCATCGTCTCGTATTTTTTCATATATTTTCATTATATTAGAGTGATAGCTTTTAATCATTCTTATCCCATCCTAGTAGTTTTTTCTCTAAGTCTTTAAAGTCATAGTTTCTTTGTTTAAAATTGTTGAAAGTTCCTTTTGAACTTTTATTTTCTGTAATTTTATTTGAATTTTTAAAATTACTTTTATTTACTTTTTTCGAATCTTTTTTTTCTATATCTTCTAATGTCTTAATTTTATCTTTATTCCAGCTTGTTAATATTCCATCAATATATTTAAAGTCAGCCTTATTTATTCTTTGAAAGCATATGTCACAAGCCTTATATATAATTTCCAATGAGAAATTATAAGTTTGAATCCATTTAGAAAGTAAGTCCTCTTGGGGCTTCATTATTTCTCCATCTTTTATACCAAGATAGTCTAAAATTTTTCTTATTTTAATCCATTTATCTTCATGTTTTTTTATAAAAGACTGAGCATCATTTATATCTTTTATTTTAGCGTCAAACCAAGATATTGCAGTTTTTTCTATATATCTGCTGTTGGTTTTTCCTTTTAAAGCACAGTATTGAACTAAAAGAAGTATAATTTCTGGAGAAAAATTAAAATCATTTAACCAGCTTATGTACATAGTCATTTCTTTTGAAGATAAGGTCCTACCTATGGATTTTTCTATATCTTCAAGCATATCTTTAATAGAAGTTTTATTTAATTCTTCAAGTAAATTTATATCATCTTCTTTTTCGTTGTCTCTATCTGATAAATCTAAGAATTCTATATTATAATTTCCCATATTGTCAACCGGTACCATTTTAATAACATTCTCGTCATTCCAGTAGTTCCAAGCGTTTAATACATCTGTTTCTAAAAGATGCAAAGCACTTGCAACAATTTGAGAACTAACTCCTAATTCACCTGATTTGCAATATTTTAGCCCAAGCAGGTATACTTTAACAAATTCCCCTCGGGCTTTAGGCATAAACTTATCTATAAAAACGTTGCTTACAGGAGTATAATTAGTTTCTTCAGTCTTAAATACAAAAGTACTCATATATTTTTTTACCTACCTTTTATAAGCTTTGTTTTAAAAAGCTATCATATAAATATTATAACAAAATATAAAAAGTATAACAATGTAATACTTTTGACATTATTTTCTATAGTTAAGTTTACTAACTTTTCAATTTATTATATTATAGAGTTTAAAGACATAGTTTTAAACTATTTTATTAAATATTATATTAAAATTACTTGATTATACTAAGGCAAATAGGATAAAATTAAGTTTTAGGATATAATAGTCTTTAATCTTAAGATTTTAAGATGCTGGACAGTTAAAAGTTTTTAATATATACTTTGAATATCAAAATATTCGAGTATCAAAAATTATTTGAAGGAGGGGGTCACATGAAATTACCTCCATTAATCATAGGAGATCTAAAAGCTAAAATACCTATTATACAAGGTGGAATGGGTGTAGGAATTTCTCTACATAATTTAGCACAGGCAGTAGCAAATGAAGGTGGTATAGGTATAATTTCTACAGTGCAGATAGGATATAGAGAGCCAGATTTTGAAACTAACCCAACGGAGGCTAACCTTAGAGCATTGAGAAAGGAAATACAAAAAGCTAAAGAATTAAGCCCCAAAGGTATAATTGGAGCAAATATTATGGTGGCTATAAATGATTATAATGATATGGTAAAGACTTGTATCGAGGAAAAAGCTGATATTATAATATCCGGAGCAGGACTTCCACTTATGTTACCTAAACTTGTTGAGGGAAGCAGCATAAAGATAGCACCTATAGTTTCTTCAGGGAAGGCAGCTTCTCTTATAATTAGACACTGGTTGAAAAAATATTCTAGACTTCCGGATTTAGTTGTAGTAGAAGGACCTAAAGCTGGGGGACATTTGGGATTTCATTTAGAACAACTACAAGAAGGAAAAGAATGCTTAGAAGATATAGTATGTGAAGTAATCAAAGTAGTTAAATATTTTAGAGAAAAATATAATAAGAATATTCCTGTAGCAGCAGCTGGAGGAATATATACAGGAGCGGATATTGCAAAGCTTTTTAAATTAGGTGTAGATGCAGTACAGATGGGAACCCGTTTTGTGGCAACTGAAGAATGTGATGCTAGTATAAACTTTAAAAAGGCATATATAGATTCAAAAAAAGAGGATATAAAAATAATAAAAAGTCCCGTAGGACTTCCTGGAAGAGCTTTAAGAAATAAGCTCATAAGGCAAGCTGAAGAAGGGAGAATTGCGCCTAAAAGGTGTTACAATTGCTTGAAAAAATGTAATCCTAAGGAAGCTCCTTATTGTATATCCAGAGCGCTGATCAATGCTGTTGAAGGAAACATAGATGAAGGGCTTATTTTTGTTGGAAGTAACGCTTATAGGGTAAACAAAATTGTAAAGGTTAAGGAACTTATAAAAGAGCTAGTTTTAGAAGCAGAAAGTATTTGATATAAGTGGCTTAAATTAATTGTCAAAGTGTTGATCTAGTGAACAAAGGTATAAATGAATTGTTAGTAGATCTTTTTAACGATATTCTAGTAATAGAACAAAAATCCCTTCAATATGCAACATTTAAATATTTATCTGTTATGGAGGTACACACTATAGAAGCTATAGGCATGTATAAACCAAATAGAATGAAAGATGTTGCTGTCAACTAGATATAACTCTGGGAACCTTAACTATGGACATAAATCGTTTAGAAAAAAACAATATGTTACACGAATAATGAGTAAAGAAGATAGAAGAATTGTATGCATCCAGTTAACTCAAAAAGGGAAACTTGCCTTTAGAGTTCACCATAAATTTCATTCTAATATGGTTGAAGAAATCTTAGGACAGTTAACGGAAGGAGAAGAAGAGGTTTTAATTAAATCACTGGAGAAAATCAATAATTTCTTCATATCAAAGTATAATCTAAAAATTGGATCAAAGGAGAAGAATAATGAATAAAGTAGAAATTATAGGTACAGGAAGCTATGTTCCTCCCAAGATTGTGGATAATAATGATCTGTCTCTCATAGTAGATACCAGTGATGAATGGATAACAAGCAGAACAGGGATAAAGGAGAGGAGGATATCTCAAGGAGAAGATACCTCAGATATGGCAACAAAAGCAGCTATAGAGGCAATTAAAGATGCTAAAATAAGTGTAGAAGATATTGAACTTATAGTACTTGCAACTGTTACTCCGGATAGCTTTATGCCTTCTACTGCCTGTATAGTTCAGAAAAATATAAAGGCAATAAATGCTACTTGCTTTGACATATCAGCAGCTTGTTCAGGTTTTGCATATGCAGTGGATATTGCAGTTCAATTTATAAGGACTGGAAGGTTTAAAAATGTTCTTGTCATAGGAGCAGATACATTTTCTAAAATACTTGACTGGAAAGATAGAAGCACTTGTATATTGTTTGGCGATGGTGCGTCAGCTGCATTTTTGCAAAGTGGAGAAGAAGATCAGATACTTTCAACTTATACTGGTTCAGATGGAAGTAAGGGAGATACATTAACATGTCCTGCAGTAGCTGTAAACAATCCTTATGTTGATGGTGTTATAAGTCCTATTAAGAGTGTAGTTGGAATGGAAGGAAGAGAAATATTTAAATTTGGAGTAAAAGTTTTAGAAAAATCAGTTAAAGCCCTGCTTCAACAGGCTGATTGTACTTTAGAAGAAATTAAATATATAATTCCTCACCAGGCAAATTATAGGATAATAGAATGTGCAGCAAAAAAACTTGGAATAGGTATGGATAAGTTTTACATAAATTTAGATGCTTATGGTAATACTTCTGCTGCAAGTATAGGAATAGCTCTAGATGAAGTTCGCAAAAAAAACTTAGTTAAAAAAGGAGATAAAATACTTATTGTAGGTTTTGGAGGAGGATTAACCTATGGAGGATTTATATTAAAGGTAAATTCATGATTTGTCCGATCGCTACCATTGCTACCCCCCCCTCGCAACTCTGTGAAAGCGACTATCAAAGTGGGTGGATAAGCACTGCTGTGCGCCTGGATAAGTTCTTCCCCTAAAGGATAACGTATTCTAAGTGCTAAAGACACTAAGAATACTGTTAATAAGGTTCAGCTGGAGAAAGTTATCCTTATAAGCAAATTCCATCTGAACCTAAGAATCACTTGATATAAAACTCTGGAGGTTAAGGCTGATATTAGGAAAAATTAAAGAGGATAAAGGGAGGTTAATTTATGATTAATTCTGTGTTTTCAAATATGGTAGGAATAAAATATCCAATTATTCAAGGAGCAATGGCATGGATTGCAGATAGCTCACTAGCAGCTGCGGTGTCAAATGCAGGAGGACTTGGAATAATTACTGGAAACGCACCAATTGAATGGGTAAGAGATGAAATACGAAAGGCCAAAAAGCTTACAGATAAACCTTTTGGAGTAAATATAATGCTTTTATCAGAAACAGCTGAAGCAGTAGCTAAAATGGCATGTGAAGAAAAGGTTAAAGTTGTAACTACTGGAGCAGGGAATCCAGGAAAGTACATAGATATGTGGAAGGAAAATGATATAAAGGTTATACCTGTTGTAGCATCTGTAGCATTAGCTAAAAGAATGGAAAGGTCAGGAGTGGATGCAGTTATTGCAGAAGGTTGTGAATCTGGAGGTCATGTAGGAGAACTTACTACTATGGCATTAGTACCTCAAGTAGTAGATGCTGTAAATATCCCTGTAATTGCAGCAGGTGGTATTGGAGACGGAAGAGGTGCAGCAGCTGCTTTTATGTTGGGGGCTCAGGGAATACAGCTTGGAACTAGATTTTTAGTTGCAAATGAATGTACAGTTCATGAAAATTATAAAGAAAAAGTATTAAAGGCAAAAGACATAGATACTCAAGTTACAGGAAGAGCTACAGGTCACCCTGTTCGTGTTCTTAGAAACAAACTAGTTAGAAAATTTCAGCTTTTAGAAAAAAATGGGGCATCTATGGATGAATACGAAAAATTGGGAAGAGGAGCTTTATCAAGAGCAGTTCGTGAAGGAGACGTAGATAATGGTTCTGTTATGGCAGGTCAGATAGCAGGACTTGTATGTAAAGAGCAAAGTTGTGATGAAATCATTAAGGAAATATTTAAGGAGACTGAAGAGAACTTAAAAAGAGTTCAAAATATGTTTCAAAAATAGTATTTGGAGGTATATATGGGTAAAATAGCTTTCTTATTTTCGGGACAGGGAGCCCAGTGCATAGGTATGGGAAAAGACCTTTTTGAAAATATAGATGTATGTAAAAATGTGTTTAAAGATGCAGATGAGGTATTAGATTTTTCAATAAGTAATATGTGTTTTGAAGGTTCGGAAGAAGATTTAAACAAAACTGAAAATACCCAACCTGCAATTTTAACTACAAGTATAGCAGCTTTAAGAGCATTGGAGGGCTTTGAAATTAAGCCTGATATAGCAGCAGGTTTAAGTCTTGGTGAATATTCAGCTCTTGTATGCAGCGGTGTTATTGGATTTAAAGAAGCAGTTTCCCTAGTTAAAAAGAGAGGAAAGTATATGCAGGAGGCAGTGCCTGAAGGCATTGGTACAATGGCCGCAATACTAGGATTAGATTATGTAAAAGTGGAAAAAATATGTGCAGATAGTTCTTCTTTTGGTATAGTGGAAACTTCAAATATGAACTGTCCCGGTCAGGTAGTAATTGGAGGAGAGATAGAAGCGGTAAAAGCTGCTTGCAAGCTAGCAAAAGAGCGAGGAGCTCGCAGAGCTATAGAGCTTTCAGTTAGCGGACCTTTTCATACTTCTATGTTGAAGCCAGCAGCAGAAAAGTTAGAAAAAGAATTAAATAAATTATCCCTTAAGGAGTTTTCCATTCCAGTTGTAACAAATGTTACAGGAAAGGTAATTGAAAAACTGGATAAGGTAAAACCTTATCTAAAAAAGCAAGTTATGAGCACCGTACTCTTTGAGAAAAGTATAAACACTATGCTTGAAGCAGGGGTAGATACTTTTGTAGAAATAGGGCCTGGAAAAGTTTTGAGTGGATTTGTAAGAAAGATAGACAGAAAAGCTCTTATATTAAATGTTCAGGATATTAAATCATTAAATTCTACTGTGGAAGAATTAAAAAATAGATAGGAGAATTAAAATGGATATTGTTAGTAAAAAGGTAGCGGTAGTCACAGGTGGAGCTAAAGGCATTGGAAGAGCCATTGCACTTAAATTGGCAGAAGATGGATTTAATATAGTAGTTAATTATAGAAGCAGCTTAAATTCAGTAGAAGAAGTAATAGGTGAAATTAAGGAAATAGGCTCTGAAGCTATTGCAGTGCAGGGCGATGTAAGTATATTTGAAGATGCAAAAAATATTATGAAGCAAGCAGTAGATGCTTTTGGTAGAATAGATGTACTCGTAAATAATGCAGGAATAACTAGAGATGGACTGATACTTAGAATGAAAGAAGAAGACTTTGATAAGGTAATAGAAGTAAACTTAAAAGGAGCCTTTAATTGTATAAGACATGTAAGTCCTATAATGGTTAAACAAAGAAGTGGTAAAATAATAAGTATATCTTCAGTAGTAGGAGTTACAGGAAACGCTGGTCAAGTAAACTATTCTGCAGCAAAAGCGGGAATAATAGGCATTACGAAGTCTACAGCTAGGGAATTAGCATCAAGAGGAATAAATGTGAATGCTGTAGCACCTGGTTTTATAAAAACCGATATGACAGAAGTTCTTTCAGATAAAGTTAAAGATGTTACATTAAATAATATACCTCTAAAAAAATTTGGAAGTGCTGAAAATGTAGCAAATGTAGTAGCTTTTTTAGCGTCTCCTAGTGCAGATTATGTAACAGGGCAGGTAATAAACGTAGACGGTGGAATGGTAATGTAAAAATTTTTAAGGATTGGTGAGAGATATGAAAAAAAGAGTAGTAATTACAGGACTCGGGGCAATTACACCAGTAGGAAATGATACCGATACATTTTGGAATAATATAAAAAATGGAGTTTGTGGAATAGATTTTATTAAGGCCTTTGATGCAGAAAATTATAAAGCAAAAGTTGCAGCAGAAGTTAAAGGATTTGATCCACATGAGCATTTAGACAGAAAAGAGTCAAAAAGATTTGATAGATTTTGTCAATTTGCTATGGTTTCAGCAATGGAAGCTGTAAAAGATTCTAAACTTGATATTGAAAGTGTAGAGAAAGAAAGATTTGGAGTAGTTATTGGTTCAGGTATAGGTGGAATAGAAACTATAGAAAAACAACATTCTGTGTTAGAGGAAAAAGGACCTAACAGAATAACTCCTTTATTTATACCAATGATTATAAGTAATATGGCTGCTGGAAATGTAGCTATAAAATTTGGAGCTAAGGGACCATGCAGTAATATAGTTACAGCATGTGCTACAGGTACAAATTGTGTGGGTGAAGCTTTTAGAATGATTAAAAATGATCTTGCAGATGTAATGATAGCAGGTGGAACTGAAGCATGTATTACACCATTGTCTATTGCTGGATTTGCTGCAGCAACTACTTTAACTAAGAGCACGGATCCTAAAAGAGCATCTGTTCCTTTTGATAAGGAAAGGGATGGATTTGTAATGGGAGAAGGTTCTGGTATATTGATATTGGAGTCGTTAGAGCATGCTAAAAAAAGAGGAGCTAGAATATATGCAGAATTAGTTGGATATGGTTTTACATGTGATGCATATCATATGACATCACCAGCACCAGGTGGTGAAGGTGCAGCAAGAGCTATGAGCCTTGCTATAGAAGAAGCTGGAATTGAAAAAGAAGAAGTATCTTATATAAATGCTCATGGAACAAGTACAAAGATAAATGATAAAGTTGAAACAGAGGCAATTAAAAAAGCTTTTGGAGATTATGCTAAGAATATACCTATAAGCTCTACAAAATCAATGACTGGACATTTACTTGGAGCTGCAGGAGCAATAGAAGCTATAATAAGTGTTAAGGCTTTAGAAGAAGGAATTATACCTCCTACAGTAGGATATAGAGTTCAGGATGAGGAATGTGATTTGGATTATGTGCCAAACAAAGCAAGAGAGGCTGAACTTAAGTATGTTATGTCCAATTCTTTAGGCTTTGGTGGACATAATGCAGTGATTTTATTAAAAAAGTGGAGTGAGTAGATATGGACTTTAAAGCAATTGAAAATATGATAAAAACTATGGATAATTCAAAGCTTGGATATTTAGAAGTTAATTGGGATAACGTATCTATAATTATGAAAAAACAAGGTGAAGAAGGAAACATAAAACAGGTAAACATAGTAAAAGAAAATGGAGAAAATATAAAACCTGTTTTTGAAAAACAAAGTGACAAAATTGAAGTAAAAGAAGATAATATAGATAAGGTTAAAAAACCTGAAGAAAAAAAAGATGACAATATAGAAGGTGACAACATAAAAGATGTAAAGTCACCTATAGTAGGTACTTTTTATAATTCATCAGGACCTGAAAAACCTGTTTTCGTAAATCTAGGATCTAAAGTAAAAAAAGGAGACACACTCTGTATAATAGAAGCTATGAAACTTATGAATGAGATTCAAAGCGAGGTAGATGGAGAAGTGGTGGATATTTTAGTTGAGAATGAACAAATGGTAGAGTATGGTCAGCCACTATTTAAAATAAAAACTGAAGCTTAATAGCTGTGGGAGGAGAATACTTATGGAACAAGATGAATTTAATGTGAACTTTGGAATAAATGAAATAAAAAAAATTATTCCTCATAGATATCCATTTCTTTTGTTGGATAAGGTAACCTATATGGAGCCAGGTAAAAAAGTTATAGCATATAAGAATGTTACTGCTAATGAATATTTTTTTCAAGGACACTTTCCAGAAGAACCTGTAATGCCTGGAGTACTTATAATAGAAGCATTAGCCCAGGCTGGAGCTGTAGCTATTTTAAGCAAAGAAGAATTTAAAGGAAAAATAGCTTTCTTTGGAGGAATAAATAAGGCAAAATTCAGAAGAAAGGTAGTGCCAGGTGATACACTTAAATTAGAAGCGGAGATTATAAAAATTAAAGGACCTGCAGGAATTGGAAAGGCAGTAGCCTATGTGGAAGGTAAAAAAGCTGCTGAAGGTGAATTGTTGTTTATGATAGGAGACAAAAATTAAATTGTCAGGAGTTGAATTTTAAAAGTGTTTAATAAGATTTTGATTGCCAATAGAGGAGAAATAGCAGTTAGGATAATTAGAGCTTGTAGGGAAATGGGAATAGAAACTGTAGCGGTGTATTCAGAAGCAGATAGGGATGCACTTCACACTCAGATGGCAGATGAAGCCATCTGTATAGGACCGGCATCTCCTAAAGAAAGTTATTTAAACGTACAAAATATAATAAGTGCCACAGTTTTATCAGGAGCGCAAGCTATTCATCCTGGATTTGGTTTTTTATCTGAAAACAGTAAATTTGCAAGCATATGTGAAGAGTGCAATATTACTTTTATAGGTCCTACTCCAGAATGCATTGACAATATGGGCAATAAATCTAATGCCAGAGATATAATGGGTAAGGCAGGAGTCCCTATCGTGCCAGGATCAGATGGGGCCATAAAAACAAATGAAGAACTTTTAGAAACTGCAAGAAAAATAGGATATCCCGTTATGATAAAAGCCTCTGCAGGTGGTGGTGGACGCGGCATAAGAGTTGTATATAATGAATCAGAGATTATAAAAAATTACGAAAATGCTAAAGCTGAAGCTAGGGTAGCCTTTGGAGATGATACTATATACTTGGAAAAGTTTATAGAAAGGCCAAAGCATATAGAAATTCAAATACTTGGAGATAATTTTGAAAATGTAGTTTATCTGGGAGAAAGAGACTGTTCCATGCAGAGAAGAAATCAAAAAGTAATGGAAGAAGCACCCAGCAAGGTAGTTACAGAAGAACTTAGAAAATCCATGGGAGAAACAGCTGTAAGGGCAGCAAAGGCTGTACATTATAATAATGCTGGAACTGTAGAATTTCTTTTAGACAAAAATAATAATTACTATTTCATGGAGATGAATACCCGTATTCAAGTAGAACATGCTATAACGGAAATGGTAACAGGTATAGATCTTGTAAAAGAACAGATAAAAATTGCAGCAGGAGAAAAGTTGGATTTTTCTCAAGAGGATGTTAAGATAACCGGTCATTCTATAGAATGCAGAATAAATGCAGAAGATGTAAAAAAAGGTTTTATGCCTTCTCCGGGAAAGATAACAGACTTATATGTGCCTGGAGGTTTTAATGTAAGAGTAGATAGTGCAGTGTACTCGGGATATAATATTCCTCCCTATTATGATTCTATGATAGCAAAGCTTATTGTATATGGAAAAGATAGAGATGAGGCTATATGTAGAATGAGGAGAGCCCTGGGAGAATTTATTATAGAAGGAGTTAGTACCAATATAGACTTCCAATTTGAACTCATAGATAGTAAGGAATTTATAGAAGGAACTTATGATACAAAGTTTATAGAAAATAATTTCAAGTATTAATTCCTTCCTTTATTTGTAGTAAAATAGGTATATTGTATTTGTAGTAATATAGGTATATTGCTTTACTATAAAATAAATTGACTATTTACGATTTGGTGGTCAATCTTATAAGAGAGGTGATAAGGCTTGCTAAATAAATTCTTTAAAAAAACAAAATATATTACAGTTAGTCAGAGGGCTTTAAATAATATCCATGAAGATTTAGATTCAAAGCCAAGTATACCAAATGGAATGTGGGTAAAATGTGATGGATGTGGTAAGGTACTGTATAAGCAGGATTTAGAAAAAAATAATAGAGTATGCCAGTATTGCAAGCATCATTTTAGGATGAATGCTAAAGAAAGAATAGATCTTATAACAGATAATGATAGCTTTTGCCAATTTGATGAAAACATGACGTCTACTAATCCTATAGGATTTAAAGGATATGAAGATAAAATCAGTAATATGCAGAAAAAGACTAACCTTAAAGAAGCTGTAATTACAGGAAAGGGTACTATAGGAGGAGAGTCTGCAGTAATTTGTGTTATGGATAGTAATTTTATGATGGGAAGCATGGGCTCCGTAGTAGGAGAAAAAATTACCAGAGCTGTAGAAAAAGCTATTGAGTTAAAAATACCTCTAATTATTTTTACAGCTTCTGGAGGGGCCAGAATGCAAGAAGGTATTTTTTCATTAATGCAGATGGCAAAGATAAGTGGAGCTATAAACAGGTTGAATGATGCAGGACTTTTATATATATCCGTTCTTACAGATCCTACTACTGGTGGAGTTACAGCAAGTTTTGCTATGCTTGGTGATATAATTTTAGCAGAACCTGGAGCACTTGTGGGGTTTGCAGGAAAGAGAGTAATAGAGCAGACCATAAAGCAAAAACTTCCTGAGGGATTTCAAAGTGCAGAATTTCTATTAAAACATGGATTTGTAGATAGTATAGTTTCAAGGGAAAATTTAAAGAATACCTTGAAGAAGATATTGTATATTCATAATAGGAATAGGTAAATTTTCTAAATGAAAGGAAGCTCTTATATGGAAAAATTGGAAAAAGTTCAAAAAATTTTTAATGAAAAATTTGAGAGTAAAAATGCATGGGATAGGGTTACTTTAGCTAGAATGATAGAAAGGCCAACTTCACTTGATTATATAAATAGAATATTTGACTCTTTTATGGAGCTTCATGGAGATAGATATTTTAATGATGATCCTTCTGTAGTAGGAGGTATTGGATTGTTAAATGGTGAACCTGTCACCATCGTTGCCCAGCAAAAAGGCAGGAATACACAGGAAAATATAAAGAGAAATTTTGGTATGCCGGAGCCTGACGGATATAGAAAAGGATTAAGACTTATGAAACAGGCAGATAAATTTGATAGGCCTATTATATGTTTTGTAGATACACCTGGAGCCTTTTGCGGGATGGAAGCAGAGGAAAGAGGACAGGGAGAGGCAATAGCCAAAAATCTAATGGAGATGTTTAATTTAAAAGTACCTATAATATCTATAATAGTTGGAGAAGGAGGAAGCGGTGGCGCTCTTGCTTTTGCTGTAGCAGATTCAGTTTGGATGCTAGAGAATTCTATATATTCTATTTTAACACCGGAAGGTTTTGCAGGTATACTATGGAAAGATGCTTCCAAAGCTAAGGAAGCAGCTGAGATTATGAAAATTACAGCTCAAGATTTAAAAAAATACGGTATAATAGATAAAATATTAAAGGAACCTGTAGGAGGGGCACAAAAAGATGTAGATAAAATGTCCTGTACCATAAAAGAAGAACTTATAGAAAAAATAGGTATACTTAGAAAAAGATCTAAAGAAGAATTACTCGAGGAAAGGTACAATAAATTTAGAAAAATGGGTAAGTTTATAGAATAAGTGGATTTTAGGTATTTGATTTTATAGGGGTGAGTCTTATGGGAATTAAATTACTATGTACTCGTGACTTTGGTAAGAAAAGTATCAGCGGCATACAAAGATTGGGATATGACATAGAAGTAGTTGAAGATGACAATTTGTATTATAAGGATGAATTTAAGGACGCAGAGGTTTTGTTATGCTATGATCCTTTTAAAACTCTAGATATAGGTAAAATGAACAAGCTAAAATGGATACAGCTTTTTAGTGTTGGAATAGATCAGGCTCCCAAGGATGATATTAGGAAGAAAAATATAATTTTGACTAATAATAAGGGTGGATATAGTATACCTATGGGAGAATGGATAGTATTAAAGATATTAGAAATGCTGAAACACAGCCAGAAGTTCTATGAAAAACAAAAAAATAAGATCTGGAAAATGGATACGGAAATATTGGAACTGTGGGGCAAAACGGTAGGATTTATAGGTACAGGTAGTATAGCTAAAGAAGCGGCAAGTAGATTGAAACCATTTGGTGTAAAAATTTTGGGCTTAAATACAAAGGGCAGTGATGTGGAACATTTTGATAAGTGTTTCTCTTTGGAAAATGTAGAAGATATGTTAAAGTTATCTGATATAGTAGTAGTGTCTATTCCCTATACTAAGAAAACCAATCATTTGGTAAATGAAAACTTATTTAAAAGTATGAAAAATGGAGTTTACATAGTGAACATTGCTAGGGGATCTATATTAGATGAAAAAGCTTTGCTAGAGAACATAAAAAATGGGAAAATAGCAGGAGCTGCTTTAGATGTGGTAGAAAATGAGCCTTTAGATGAAAGTAGTCCTTTTTGGGAATTTAAAAATGTAACTATAACGCCTCATAACTCTTGGGTATCGGATCAAGTGGACATTAGGAGATTTAATATGATATACGATAATCTAAAAAGGTATGCATCAGGAGGCAAGTTAGTAAACATAGTAGATATAAATAAGGGTTATTAGAATAAAATTATATTTTATTAAATGATAAACTACAAAGAATAGATGAAACTATTCATTTGTAGTTATTTTATATTTAAGGCAATAATTTATTTAAATCCAATATACCAGAACCTTGACACCACTTTGGTATGTTGAGCAGGTTGCAGGATATTTTTAAAAGAGAACTTAGATCATTAAAAGTGAGTTCAGTATTATTTTCATACAATAAGGCACATACACCGCTTATATAGGCTGCCGCACAGGAGGTGCCAGTATAATATACATATGGATTTTCAAGCGGTTTTGGATATAGTTTCGCTCCATTTCGCTGGGGTATATATTGTGTATTTGAATTTATAGAACATATATTTACGCAGGCAGCACTCAGGTCAGGTTTTTGAATTTTATTAATAGGACCGCAGGAAGAGTATTTATAGGGTTTAAGATCTTTAAAAGTTGTATCAACGCCTGCAGCAGTTATACAATTGTTTAAAGTGGCAATGCCTTTTATGCTACCTTGAAGGTTACCACGGTGACCAGAAGGTACTACAATTGTTATGTTTAATTTAACAGCTATTTGAAACATTTTTTCAAATAAGGATAGTATGAAATGATTATCCATATCTAGTTCAAAAGGAAGGCAAATTATTTTTATTTTTTCATCTAAGCTGTCATTCAATAATAGCTGAAGTGAAAATAATATATCTGATACATAGCCTTTACCTAGAGCATTAAAGGCTTTTATAGAGTAAATACTGCTGTTTTCTGCAATACCTTTATATAGTCCTTTGGACTCAATACCGCTGCCACACATAATTCCACTCATAAAAGTACCATGGCCATTGTCATCATAGGGATATTTGTATGAGTTTATTAAATCCACAAATTTTGCTATCTTATTTTTAGGATTCAAAAGATCTGGATGAGGGTAAGAACCTGAGTCTATTAATCCTATACACACATTTTTACCTGTGAGTTTGTAGTTATCCTCAAATACTACACCATTTGAAGCAAGTACGCTATTATTACCGCATAGTAGAGCACAGCAGTCATTTGTCACGTAACGCACTTGAGGAAATTCTATTATCCGGTTTATAGAACGAGAGTTTAAGGTGGCACATATGCAATTTATAATTGGAATTGAACGTATTATTTTACCGTTGTACATCTTTACTTTTTTTTCTATAGTTTCCATAAGGGAATTGCATTTTATTATAACTCTGTAAGTTTTATATAATCCCTTGTCCATTGATAATTTTAGGTTAAGTTCCAACTTGCCTTTTATGGAAAACATATTATTCTCCTTAAAACTTATTACAATATATTATAATACTTATTACAGTATATGTGCTATAGATATAAATGATAATTAAAAAATTCAACTTTTGAAGTTTAAAAAAATTACGAAGCAACTTTTTTTGAGTTGAGAGTTGAGAGTTGAGAGTTGAAAATTGAGAATTGAGAGTGAAGGTTGATTTTTAGCTATTGCAAAAAATCTTTAAATTTATATAAATCAATAATGTTTCGCCTTAGCGAAACGAGTTGTTAAAAATTTAATCAAAGATTTTTTGTAGTGTAACGGAAAAAAATCCACATTAACTCTCCATTTTCCGCTCTCAATTCTCAACTAATCAAATTGCTTCGCAATTTTTTTATATTAAGTCAAAATTTTATGTATAAGTTAATTTATGAAAAAAGAACCCTATAGCATACTAATCTATCTTAAAACATTTTTTACAAAAGTTAAAAAATGATTTTGCTGTTGGAGTAAGAGATCTTTTAGAACTTATGATAAGATATATGGATCTAGTTAGTGGAATATCCTTTATAGTACTTTCCTTTATAAGTCCTAGAGATATATAATTTTTAAGTACTTGCTTTGAAACTACAGCTATACCAAATCCCTTTCTTACAAATTGTATAAGAGTGCTTATATTATTTACTTCTAAACAGGAAGTTATATGAGAAGTGCTATATCCATTTTTTATTAAGGCATCTTCAAAGGTCTTTCTTGTAGCAGAACCTTTTTCTCGTAATATAAAATTGTATTTAAAAAGGGAAGGTATGTCTATAATATCGGGAATGTTAAAGGAAGGATGAGATATAATCACTAGCTCATCTTTAGTTAGTTCATAACTTTCAATTTTTTCATCGTCTATAGGTTCTCCTATTAATCCAATTTCAAAATTAAATTTTATTATGTTATCAATTATTTTTGAAGAGTTTAATTCTAATACATCGAAGGTTACACCGGGATGTATATTATGAAATTTTTCTATTAAGGAAGGAACTAAGGTGTTACAGGGAGTAGTACTAGAAGCTAATTTTAAATTACCAGTTATAGTTTCATTAAAATTAGTTAACGTATATATGGCGTTGTCACGGATTTCTAAAATTTCTAATGCAAAGTTTAGAAAAGATTCTCCTGCAGGAGTAAGACGTACCTCTTTAGAAGTCCTATCAAATAAGTATACTTTTAATTCTTTTTCTAAACTAGAAATGTGAGAACTAATGGCAGGCTGGGATAAAAAACTGAAATTTGCAGCCTTTGAAAAGCTTTTAAATTTGGCTACATTTATAAAAGCTTCTATTTGTTTAAAATCCATTAAAGATTCCCCCTTAAGATGGCAACTTTACCTTTCTAACATATCCCCTATTAATTATACATTTATTTGATTAATTAGTCTAATATATTGAAAATATCTAACTTCTCCATTTAAGTATTATTATACCTAAAACCATCATAATTAAGCCTAGTATTTTATTTGTTGTAAAACTTATTTTCTGGGAATCAAACAGTCCCCAAAAATCAATTAAGGCTGCAGTAGCAAGTTGAGCAACTAAAATTATTGCAATAGAATGAGTTGGCCCTAGAACTTTAATGCCTTGTATTACAGTTACTGTTATAATTATGCCTAAAACTCCACCTAAAAGGTATAATTTTTTACAGCAACCTATGTTTTGTAAAGTGTTTTTTTTGCTGAAAAAAACTAAGATAAGGGCTATTACAAACCCAGTGCCTTGAACTATTGTAGTTGTGATCCATAGCCCTAATTTATCGCTCAATCGAGTATTAAATACACCCTGAATACTCATGCTTACTCCTGCTGCGATTGAATAAAGTATACCAAACAATTTATATCGCCTCCCACAGTAGTTTAACCATAGGAGATCTATATTATTAAAACTTTGTTTGTAAAAAATATTCTCAAGGTTATGGACTTGAGAATATTAGAAGTTAAGTTTATTTACATAAAAACAGAATGTTTAGAGTAGTAAGCATTTTCTATGATTTTAGTAGAAAATCCCAGGCTATATCCTAAACTCAAAAAATCTTCGAATAAGGTTATGTAATGATCTTTAGATGAACAGACGATAAAGTCATTTATATCAATATATAAATTTAAAAATTGAGATGTAATATCTCCATCGTTGTTTTTTACGTTTATTTTAATATCAGTAAATTCTTTTTCAAGTCCTAGAGTCAGTATAAAATTTAAAGAATTTATATACTCCTTTAAAATTAAATCTTTGTTTGCAGTTACATCATTACTCCAAAAATTAAAACACTGGGTTTCATTAGCCAGTTCAGCCATTTTTACTTGAAGTGCAAGAGTTTCCTTTGAAATTAAAGAATCTTTTTTTATAGAAATGTTATTTCTAATTCTACTGTTTAAATTTTCTTGTAATTCAAATAATTTTACTATATTCATGCATAGGCCGCCTTTCTCTATATATAATTATTATAAAATTTTTTTACAATGACTTTTCCTACATATTATATTTTAGCGAAATTTAATAAATATTGAAACAATGTGCAACCGGTTACAATGAAAAAAATTATAAAAATTTATAAATTTTTATAATTTTTCGTATAAAGTAATTTTAATGTCAAAAGTAAAAGGTTTACAAAATAATTTTATTATGTAAGAATATTTTGAACACAAAAATAAGACCTCCTTAATTTTATGTAAATTTTAGAAGCCTTATTCTTATTTAATAAAATTATTTTTTAGTTATAGCAGTTTTTACCGTTATTCCATCCATTTTACCTAACTTGCCAGTCATGGAACTTATTTCATCTGAGGTACCGTCTACTATTACTGATATAACTGAAACGTTTTTCTCTCTGTATGGAATACCTAATCTTCCCACTATGATATTTGAAAAAGAGTGAAGTATAGTATTTACTTTTGGAGAGTTTTCAAGGTTGTTTACTACTATACCAACTACACCTATTCTTTTTTCCATACAATATTACCCCCCTTAAGGCATTTGAAAGAAAATAACAAGTTAAAGATGCGACGAATATTTTTTATCCGATGACTAACCCGCTCTAATACTCACACTTTCCCAAGTGTGAGTAAAGAGCGGCTATGTCCCTGGATAACAATTTCTAAGCATCAGGTGCCAAGAACTTTGTTTATCAGACAAGGAGGCAGGTTCCGCAGATAGTGAATCCTATCTAAGGGTTCTACCGACGCAGTATGATAAAAAATAGGCTAGCATACTGACTAGTTATTTCTTTGAAAATGCCTAAAAATTTAGTGCATTAAAATTCAGCAGAACCAGTTGTTCTAGGAAACGGAATTACATCTCGTATATTAGACATACCAGTTATATACATTAGTATTCTTTCAAAGCCAAGGCCGAACCCGGAATGTTTAGTTTCTCCATATTTTCTAAGTTCTAAGTACCACCAATAATCTTTTTTATTAAGTCCAAGCTCTTCTATTCTTCTTTCAAGAACTTTATATCGTTCTTCTCTTTGGCTTCCTCCAATTATTTCTCCTACTCCTGGTACTAAAAGATCTGCAGCTGCAACTGTTTTCCCATCTTCATTTTCTCTCATATAGAATGCTTTTATGGCTTTTGGATAATCGGTAACAAATATAGGTTTTTTAAATACTTTTTCAGTTAGATATCTTTCATGTTCTGTTTGAAGGTCAATACCCCATTCTACTGGATATTCAAACGATGCTCCACTTTTCTTTAATATATCCACAGCCTCAGTGTAAGTTATCCTGCCAAATTCTGAATTAGCTACATTGGCTAATCTACTAAATAAAGTTTTATCTATGAAAGAATTGAAAAAGGCCATTTCTTCTGGTGCATTTTCAAGCACGTAATTTATTACATATTTTACTAGTTCCTCTGCTACATCCATATAATCTTTTAATTCAGCAAAGGCCATTTCAGGTTCTATCATCCAAAATTCAGCAGCGTGTCTAGCTGTATTTGAATCCTCTGCTCTAAAAGTAGGACCAAAAGTATATACATTTCTAAAAGCAAGAGCCATAGTTTCTGCGGACAATTGGCCACTTACAGTTAAATTTGTTTCTTTACCAAAGAAATCCTTTGAATAGTCTATGCTGCCATCTTCCTTTTTAGGAATGTTATTTAAATCTAGCGAAGTTACTTTAAACATTTCTCCAGCACCCTCACAGTCACTTCCAGTTATTAAAGGTGTGTTTACATATACAAATCCTCTTTCCTGGAAGAATTTATGAACTGCATAGGCCGCTATAGAACGAACTCTAAATACTGCAGAAAAAGTATTGCTTCTTGATCTCAAGTGAGCGATGGTTCTAAGATATTCCAAAGTATGTCTTTTCTTTTGAAGAGGGTAGTCTGAAGATGAATTACCTTCTAATGTTATTTCCTTGGCCTGTATTTCAAAAGGCTGTTTTGCATTAGGGGTAAGAACCAAGGTGCCCTCTATAGACAATGATGAACTGATAGCTAATTTTGTTATCTCTTTAAAGTTAGTCAATTTTTCATCAAAGACTATTTGAATGTTTTTGAAGAACGATCCATCATTTAATTCTATAAAGCCGAATGATTTAGAATCTCTTAGGGTCCTAATCCAGCCTGAAATTTTAATATCTTTGTTTACAAATTTTTCAGTTTCTCTATAAAGAGATCTTATCAATGTGGTTTCCATAAATTTTCCTCCATAGGTACATTGTATTTTAAATTTTCATAGCTGCTTTAAAATATTGGATTAACTGAATACACAGTTTTTAAGATTAGCATGAACTTTATAAATAGGTTCTTGGCATCAGATGGAGTTTAACTCCATCTGATGCTTAGGAATCGTTATCCAGTCACATTATCTTATATTATACAATAATATAAGAGGTATGCAAATGAAAAATTTACATTAAACATATGTACAGCAGTGTTTTTAGTTACTTCGCACTTCAAATTCATCTATAAAGGTATAATAATTAGGTTTAGTAACAGAAGTTAGTT
>DAIMMR010000447.1:0-3145 GCA_036720575.1 Clostridium sp. | reverse complement strand
AGCGAAGGATTTTTTAGAAAAAAATAAGTCTCAAGTATAATTTTAAATGTAAAAATATTTTTGCGGACAACCCAAGAGAAAAGATTGTCCGTATTTTTTGTACTTTTTAAATTTTAGAAATATTTTTAGAAAATTTACGAGAAAATATAAACTAACTTAAAATTTAACTTTTTTGTTATTAATTCAATAGAGTATTGATTTTAGAATTGCACAAAATTTAAATACACAACTAATAAGTACTTCAATAAAAATCTATCAAAATCCTAAAGGGGGAATTAATTATGGCAAGTAGAAGTAATAGAGCATTAGTTCCAGAAGCAAAAGAAGGTCTGGATAGATTTAAAATGGAAGCAGCTAGGGAAGTTGGAGTAAATTTAAAAGATGGATATAATGGTGATATTACAGCAAGGGAAGCTGGCTCAGTAGGAGGACAGATGGTAAAAAGAATGATAGAATCCTACGAACAGAATTTAAAGTAGAATAAATATTAAAAAATAGACCGGGAGATTGAAAAATCTCCCGGTTAATTTTTATATGAAAGGTTTTGCGGTGGTATAATATATATATTTGAAAAATAGAAATTAGTTAAAGTTGAGTTAAAATTAAACTAAAGGAGGGAGATGGGTTTATGCCTGAAAAATATTGGCCTGAAACGGTAGTATTATGGGGAGCTGGTGCTACTAAAAATTTGGGACTTCATCCTACAAGTGAGTTAATACAATTGGTCCTAAAAATCAGTAAAAATGATTTTTCATTTTTGGAAGATAAAGACGAAAAACTAGCAAGTGCTTTTAAAAAATTAGTAACAGAAGATCTAATTAAGGATTCTAAATTGTCAAAAATTTATGACTTTAAGGCTCTTGAAACTATAATAAATACAAATACTAAGTTTAATATGCATGAATTATTCACTATGCTAGATCAACTTATTGATAATAACATGGGATTTAATGCATTTCGTGATGGAAAAAGGAAATTTTTAAGAGTTGAGAGAGTACAGGCAGCTAAAAGATGTCTTATACTTCTTATTGAAGAATTAGAAAGATTGAGTATACAAAAGGTACCGGGATATATGGATGAAGAAAAAATGGAACCTTATTATCAATTTGGAAAAATTCTTGCCGAACTTATGGTAGAGGAGGCAAAAACATTTGAAAGCAGAGGATATAAGATGGATACAAGGAGGTTTTACCTTTATTCCTATGCTATAATATCTTTTAATTGGGATCCTGTAATACTTTGGAACATATTTAATGTGCACAAAGAAGTGAACATGGATCCTACCTATTTAGAAAATGGATTAAAGCTTCAGCTATATGATGATTTTGGAACTCAAATAGCCTCTGCTGAATTAGACGGAAATGAATGCGAAATACAGTATACTACCAATGAATCCCAGTGCAAGGTTATAAATGATTATAGCTATCCTTCTAGAACAATGAGAATAGGTAAAGTATTATTTCCTCATGGAATGTTTGGTTCTAGAATTTGTCCTGAATGTGGAAAATCTATAGTAACTTTTGCAGAAAAATGGGATAGATTGTCTTCAGAAATTTTTGGCCCCTCTATTTTAAAACCTTTACAAAAGAATTGGAAGTATAGGACACCTAAAGAAAAATTAAATAAAAGAGGAGCAATAGAATGTCCTTATTGTGGCCAGATAACCTATCCCTATGATATGACACTTATAATACAGAGCCTTTCTAAAAAAAAGAATATACCTGCTTTAGAAGAGCTAAAAACCGAGATGGGACTTCTTATAAAAAATGCAAAGCATATAATTTTTGCAGGATATAGCTTGCCTATAGATGATATTATGGTTAAAACTTTTTTTATGTCATCTATATCGGGGAATGATAAAGAAAAATTAAAATGTACTGTTATAAACTATGATGACAAATATAAAGGGTCAGATTGGTTAAAGGGAGAAAAAATAGATGAGTACATAAGAAAATCTAAAAATAATTCTGTTGTAGAATGTATAAAAAATGTATGTGACATATTTCCTAAAGAAAATGTACGGGTTTATTTGAAAGGAATACCTGATGTATTTATGAAAAATGGAAAATGTAATAGGGAAAAGGTAATAAATTTACTGTATCCTAAGGAATGTTTTAAAGATGGCTTTCCAATAAAACGAGATTAAATTCTATATTTATGATTTATATATTGAACTTTTGGTTAAACATGATAAAATTAAATCGTCAGTATTTATTAAAATAAAACTGAACTAAATTTTATAAAGGAGGCTCCGTGTTGTATCTACATAAGGCATTTTCAAAGAAATAACCAGTCAGTATGCTAGCCTATTTTCTTTCAAATGCCTAAGAACAACAACGGGAAAAATTATGGAAAGACAAGTAAAAAGTCATTCAAAGTTCGGAATTAGGAAGATTACTGTAATTGGAATGCTGTCTGGGATTTCTATTGTACTGGGAATTACAGGACTGGGTTTTATACCTATTCCACCGGTGAAAGCCACTATAATGCATGTGCCTGTTATAATAGGTTCTATTTTAGAAGGGCCTATAGTTGGTGCCTCAGTAGGGCTTATTTTCGGCATATTTAGTGTAATTCAGTCTATAACTGCACCTACACCAGTTTCTTTTGTATTTATGAATCCACTGGTATCAGTTTTACCTAGAGTACTCATAGGTATAATACCTTATTATGTATACAGGTCTTTGAGAATGAAGAAAAAAATTATTCCTATAGGAATAGCTTCAGCAGTAGGATCATTGATGAATACTATTGGGGTTTTAGGAATGATATACATTATATATCTTGGATCTTATGCAAAGGCTTTGAATATAAGTTCAAGTGCTGCCCAAAAGGGAATTATAGCTGTAGGTATTACAAATGGTATACCTGAAATGATTTTATGTATACTTATTACAATATCTGTAGTTACTGCAGTTACTAAGATAAAACATAAATAGTTGTAATTATGTTTTATCTTAAATTGATAAATATAAATAATGGGCGTTGCACTAATTAATGTTAGCCTTTTTAACACGTATACATGTTTTTAAACAGTTGACAATTGATAGTGAAAAATTATCCTTTAACTGTCAACTGTCCATTTTCAATTCTCAACTTTTAAGAAGATTTATCTATAAAAGGGACTGTTCAAAGCAATCTAAAA
>DAIMMR010000027.1:0-20711 GCA_036720575.1 Clostridium sp. | reverse complement strand
ATTTTTAAGTTTAAAAGGGAAATAAGTGAAGAGCTTATGCGGTCCCGCCACTGTAATGAGGAGTATATTTATGAATTTGCCACTTGGAAACAGGGAAGGCGTAAATATACAATGAATCAAAGCCAGGAGACCTGCCTAAAATTTACGGATAGCTTACGTGGATAGGCTTTAAAGTAAAATAATTTACTTAAAAACTGTTATCTATGGGTAATAGTTTTTTTAGTTTATTGAATTAATTGGAGGGAGTAATTAATGTTTAAGAGTAACAAAAAATTTATTTTACTAATTATGATTATGATTACGGTGTTTTTGGCGGGATGCGGGGCATCTAATACAAGCAATTCTACTACAGACAGCAGCAGCAAAAGTGAGTCTGTTAAAAATACCACTTATCCTTTAAAATTAAAAGATTCAACTAATACGGAAATTACAATTCAAAGTGAGCCTAAAAAGGTGATATCTTTATCGCCTAATGTTACAGAAACAATTTATGCATTAAACAAACAAAATCTTTTGATAGCTAGAACTGATTTTTGCACTTACCCTACAGGAGCTTCTAAAATACCATCTGTAGGTACTATAACTGACCCAAGCGTTGAAAAAATTGTTGAACTTAAACCGGATGTGGTAATAGCTTCTAATTTAACTAAACCGGACATTTTAAAAAAGCTGCAGCAGCTTAATATAAAGGTTTTAACTATTTCAAAAAATGAAAGCTTTGAAAATACTTATAATAATATAGAAAATATAGGAAAAATAGTGAACGCTAATAAAAAGGCATATAGTATAGTTTCAAATATGAAAGCAAAGGTTAAACTTGTACAGGAAAAGATAAAAGGAAAGGGCACCCCTACAGTATATTATGTAGTAAGCTATGGTACAAGCGGCGATTTTACTGCGGGAAAAGACACTTTTATAGGCAAGATGATTGAAATGGCAGGAGGAAAAAATGCTGCTTCTGATGTTACAGGTTGGAATTACAGCCTCGAAAAACTTGTTGAAAAAAATCCTGATATACTTATATGTTCCAATAAATTTAATAGCAAAAATGGAATTAAGTCTACAAAGGGCTATAAGGATTTGGATGCTGTAAAGAAAAATAAACTTTTTGAAATTGATGAGGACATTATAAGCAGACAGGGACCTAGACTTGCAGATGGATTAGAAGCCCTGGCAAAGATAATTCATCCTGAAGCATTTTAAGTATATAAGAGAGGAATGTGCTTATGAAATTTTCCAGAAAGAAGCATTTTAAGTTATTTTTTTGCGTTTGCATAGTAATATTATTTTTTTCGGCAGTGATATCAGCTATGCTTGGTTCTGCAGACATATCCTTCAAGGAAACACTATATGTGATACTAAGTAAAATACCTATTGTGGGAAGTTTAGTTTCTACAGCAAGTATATCACAAAATCACATGCTAATAATATTACAGATACGTTTACCAAGGATAATAACTTCAGCATTAGTTGGAATGGGATTATCAGTAGTAGGTGCATCCTTTCAGGCAATATTTAAAAATCCAATGGCAGATCCTTACGTACTTGGAGTATCTTCGGGGGCTGCTCTTGGAGCTGCAATTGGATTTATGCTTCAGTTGGATACTTTGCGTTTAGGATCTATAGCTATTACTATTATGGCTTTTGTAGGGTCTATTGCAACTACTGTTTTGGTTTATAACATAGCCAGAGTAAAAAACAAGATACCACCAACTACACTGCTTTTAGCAGGTGTTTCTGTGAGTTTCCTTTTATCTTCAATAATATCTATAATAATGGTATTTAACAGGCAGCAGGTTGAAAAAATTGTTTTTTGGACAATGGGAAGTGTTTCTGGAGCAACCTATAATCAAATATTGGCGCTGATACCTTTTATATTCCTGGGTGTAATTATAATACTTTTATTTTCAAGAGATTTAAATATAATGCTTACAGGGGATGATACTGCTAAAAGTTTAGGCATAGAAGTTGAAAATGTAAAAAAAATAGTACTTGCTGCTTCTTCAATAATTGTTGCAGCCTGTGTGTCTATAAGTGGTGTAATAGGATTTGTAGGACTGATAATTCCCCATGCAGTACGTATGGTATTTGGACCTGACCATAGGGTGCTCTTGCCATTCTCATTGATAATTGGAGCTGTGTTTATGATTATTTCCGATACGGTGGCAAGAACTATAGCTGCTCCTTCTGAGATACCTGTGGGCGCTGTAACTGCTTTATTTGGGTCTCCATATTTTATTTATCTTTTAATAAAATCTAAAAAGAGAGTGATATAATGAATAATTCAAATTTGTGTGCAGTTCAAGTTAAAAATTTAAATTACAGTTTTGATGAAGTTGATATACTTCATGATATAAACATAGATTTTAAAAAAAATAAATTTTATTCGATTATAGGGCCTAATGGTTCCGGTAAAACTACTCTACTTAAAAATATTGCTAAAACTTTAAAGCCTTATAAGAGCACGGTTTTTATAAAAGATAAGGATATACTTGATTTGAAAAATAAGGCACTGGCAAGAAAACTTGCGGTAGTTCCCCAAAGCAGTGATTTGAATATGGATTTTTCCGTACAAGATATAGTTTTAATGGGAAGAGCTCCTTATTTTTCGAAACTTCAAAGTGAATCAGAAAATGATTATGTGATTGCCAAACATGCCATGGAAATGACTAATACTTGGGAATTCCATGACAAGTTCATAAATCAGCTAAGCGGTGGTGAAAAACAGAGGGTTCTTATAGCACGGGCACTTACCCAAGATACGGATATAATACTACTGGATGAACCCATATCTAATCTTGATATACACCACCAGATTGAAATTTTGGATAATGTTAAATCACTCAGCAAAAAGATAACTGTTATAGTGGTACTTCACGATTTAAATTTTGCAGCCCAGTACAGTGATCATATAATACTTGTAAATAGCGGAAGAGTTGTAATGCAGGGCACTCCTCGGGAAGTACTCACAGAAGAAAACATAAAAAAGGTGTATAAAATAAATGTATGCATGATAAAAAATCCAGTGACGGGAAAGCCCTATATAATACCGGTAGGACAAGAAAGGGACTGACCCCAATACGCAAAATGGAAATTTAGATGATTAGTTCATAGATACCTAAAATTATAATACTAATGCCAGACACAAAGGGGGCATATTTCCCAAAGAATTTAGACAAACAGCTGCTGCCTATAACACATCCTGCAAGTAGGCCTGTTGTACTAAGAATGAAGGTAAATATAGTGGCAAGTAATATATTGATACCGGTTATACTTGCACCTATACCTACTCCAATATTATTTATTGTTAGGGCGAAGGCTAGATATATAGATTCTTTAACATCTATATATCCTGAATTGTCAGCGTCAGCTATTTCAGGATTGTCTAAAAGATTTTTATAAGGTAAAAGATTATTTTCAGCATTACACAGTTTTTCGTCTTTTTTACAGTGCTCTTTTATAATAGCATCGATTATAAACCATATGCCCATTAATATCAAAAAACCGCTGCCAATGATATTGGCTATATTTTCAGACATAAACTTAATCAGAAATTTACCTAAAACCATAGATAGAAATGTTCCTGCAGTAGCAATTAATGCTATGAAAATGGTGCTTAATGGACTAATTTTCATTTTTTTAATACCATAGGATATTCCTACAGTGAAACTGTCTATATTTGCGGATAAGGCAAATAAGAATGAAGGTAATAAGTGCATTATGTTCCTCCTATAGTATGGTTACTCCTATAGTATATTCATAATGAAATACAATGCTACCACTATTTATTTTTCCTTTGAAGATGTGTCTGATTATGTCCCAATAGGAATAATAAGGGGTAAATAGTATAATATACATTGCACACCTATTGTTGATTTTAGGGAGATAATATGGTAATATACTGGTATATTAAAAGTCAATAGAAATTTGCAAAAAATAGAAATTTTTTTGCTTATGTGAAAGGAGAGAAAAAATTGATTAAAAGTTTAAAGAATCTTTTAATGTTTGCATCAATTGTTGTAATGTATCAGCTAAATCCGTGTAATGTTGTACTAGCCAGCGATATTTCTAATACAACTCAACCCAAAACTCAAGCAGTATTAACTCAAGACATTTCAAAATCCAAAACATTACAAGACACATCTAAAATTTTAGCATCACAAGATGAATCTAAATACATATCACAAAGTAATTCTAGTTCTCCAGTAAGTGAAAGTAGTGGTAATCTTTTGCCAGCAAATGCGGATAATGTGGACAACGTTCCTGTGGATAAAAGCTGGATAATTCACTTTAACCAACCTATAGATTTGTCTTCAGCTAAAGAAAATGTAAAAATTATAAACAAAAAAACTAATGCAGAAGTGCCTATAAATATATCTTTAAGCAATTACGATAGTTATATGACTGTATCTACAGTTTCAGCTTATGATCCTGAAAGTTATTATATATTGAAAATTGATAATAACTTAATGGGTAGATATAATAAAGTTTTAAAAACTGCTCTTACCATGAATTTTAAAACTGGAGCGAAAATAGAGAATATAGATGATATCAGTGTGTCAATAAATCAAGGTGATAGTTATAAGCTGCCTGATGAGGTGACTGCAGTTATGTCTGATGGAGAAAAAAAGCAGGTAGGAATTGAATGGAATAAAAAAGTAAATACTTTAGCTTCACCAGGAAACTATGTTTATGAAGGACAGGTAAAAGGATATAGTAAAGAGGTTGATTTGTTCTTAACTATAAACCCTTCCACTAAAAATGTGGATAGTATAGCGTCTACTTCCATGTGGATATGGGAACTTCAAAATCAAGTGGATGCTTATGGAGGCATAGATAATTTAATAGCAAAATTAAAATCTATGGGAATAAACAACGTGTGTATTAAATACAACGAAGGTTCTAGGCCTTCAGGTGGAGGCACCAATTTCAGAGATGATTTTTTAAAGTATGTTGGATATTTCAAAGAGGCAGGATTTAAAGTAGGAACATGGGGTTACAATCATTTTGATGATGTTCAAGGTGAGGGTAATTTAATAATAGAAGCATTAAATAACAGCGATTACTACGTATTTGATGCAGAAGATGCTGTACAAAAGAAAGCTGAACAGACAGAGGAAATATGTGAGCTCATAAGAAGTCAGTGCCCTAATGCAATAATTGGGTATACGTCTTTTCCAATAGCAAGTCTCCACCAGGATATAGCTTATTCAGTTTTTAACAAATACTGTGACTTTTCAGCACCTCAGTGCTATTGGGGAGAAATGCAGTGGTCTGTAAATAGATGTTTGGATCAAATGGCTGCAGATTATAAAGCATATGGATTGGACAAGCCATTGTATCCTATAATACAAACTTACAGCATAAATTATGAAGATTATGCTGCTTATAGTAAATATGGATTTAAATCCACAGGACTTTGGTCACTGGATGATATAGGACAAACTTTTGTCCAATTTGTAAATGATATGGGAAGCAAATTTAGTAATTAACTTATAGAGTTTCTAAGTAGAAAGTCTATTTATACCAGTCATATACTAACAAAATTCATCACACTAAAAACTTTTTATAAGTCTAAAGTTCGGCATTTTGAAAATCTAAAGAAGCTTATATAAACTCGTACCTCAGACATATATAAGCTTCTAAGATTTTCTAAAATACCTCACTAAGACTTATAAAAAAAGTTTTTAAGTGTGATTTCCATTTTGTTAGTATATTTTATGTATAAGTTAAAATTTCAATTAGAATCATTCATATATAGATAGTTAACGCTGCAATTAAACCTATCCAAGTTGCCAGTTTGATTTAAATGCTAAAATTATGAATTCAAGCAAGATTTATAATTAGAAATTTTGAGTAATTATAGATTTAGCTTTAAACTTTACAATCTATATATAAGTTGATTTTTTGATTAGAAACTTTATGAAGCCAGAAAGTGAAATTATGCTTTCTGGTTTTATTTTGGTAGAAGTTTAGCAGTTAAAAAATTTTTAGGACGATAGTCCTTTGGATTATAAAGGTTTATGAATATTTCCAGTAAGATTAATAAATTCCGATTTTTACTGGAAATTATATAGAAAAATTTGCATAATAAAAGCATCCTTTTTATAATGGTTTTGATAGAAACTTAAAAGAAAAGGATGCTGATAAAATGAGTAAAAGTTATTTGAAACAGTTATTCACTTATATTAACAGGGTATATCATATAGGTGAAAAAATCAATACTTTGAAAGATAAAATGGTAAAATCTCCAGTAAAAATTTCGACAATTACTTTTTGCGTTTTATTTGGATTTATGCTTCAAATAAGAAGTTTTAATAGACTGAAGCACTGGATTGAAAAGGATAAATTTAAAAAAGTTCTGCCTAAAAAAAATAAAATGCCCGGTATTGACGCCGTTAGGCGCTGTTTGAATGATTTTGATATTGATGGCTTAAAAAATATCAACAAACACATAGTAAAAACTACCATGAAGAATAAAGTATTTAGAAATGGAACTATAGATGGTTTAAAAGTAGCTGCCATAGATGGTGTAGAATTATTTGATAGTATTAAAAAATCTTGTAACAACTGCCTTACAAGGGTTGATAAAAATGGTGTAACACATTATTTTCACAGAGCAGTAGTTTGTGCAATGGTTGGTTCTGATCCACATATTGTCTTAGGTCAGGAAATGCTTGAACCTAAAAAAGATAGTTCTAATAAAGATGAAGGCGAAATTACAGGTGGTAAACGACTAATTAAAAAACTATATAAGGAATATCATCACTTTGCAGATATTATTGTAGCTGATGCTTTATATTGTAAGTCCACATGGGTAAAGGAAGTCCTTTCCATAGGAATGGATGTAGTAGTAAGAGTAAAAGATCGTAGACTTAATATTGTAAAAGATGCGTTAGCCTTATTTAAATGTCGTGAGGCAGATAAAAACTGGACTGTAAAAAAAGGCACAAATATTTACACAAAGATTAAGGCCTGGGAAGATGATAATTTTGAAATGTCTGATAGGGATATAAAAGTAAGGTTCTTGAGATTTATCTGATGGCTACCTACTGTAACACTCCCACTTCTATCAAAGTGGGAGATAACAGTAGCTACGCCCCTAGATAATTCATCTAAACTTAGTGGGAGAAGCAAACTCCCACTAAGTAAGATTCATTGATAGAAGAAATTCATAATGGAGATAAAATAGAAATTAAAGAAGGGTGGATCATAACAACAGATAAATTTACATCAGTAGAAACCTTGTGGAAGATAATGCATAAAAGATGGGATATTGAAAATAATGTCTTTCATCAATTGAAGACGGAATGGCATTTAGACCACTGTTTTCTTCATAGCCCTACGGGCGTAGAAACAGTTTTAATGTTTATAATAATAGCATTTAATTTAATGCAGTTATACTTTTTTAGGTGTATAAGAGGTTTTAGAGAAAAGAATATGCTTCAAATAGATATTATTGAAGATATAAAAGATGAAAGATTTACCATAGAAGATAATTGGGATAATCCACTATTTATAAAGGTGTAATTTCAAAATAAAGCCAGAAAGTGAAATTATGCTTTCTGGTTTTATTTTGGTAAAGATATAGAAAATTGAAAAGATAAGAATTATAATATAATTAGCTTAATTAAAACTAAGAAGGTGAAAATATGCTTGTTACTTGCGACAAATTATTGAAGGAGTATGATAACAAGAAAGCAAAAAAAATAGCTAGGAGAGTCAAATTTATAGGAATATTTAACAAGGATGTCTATAATATAACAGCTCCTTTTTTAAGCAATGGTAGGATAGTAATAGCTGGTAGAGTTGAATCAAAGAGAAGCAACGATTCTATGGTTCTTTTTTTTGAAAAATACGAAAATGCGTGGTGTCATATAATAGAATCACCTAGTATGAACTTGGAAGATCCATTTTTCACAAAGATAGGTAATGAGATGGTAGTAGGTGGAGTTGAAGTGTTTAATGATATAAATGATCCTAATAATCTTATATGGAGAACTATGCTATATAAAGGTAAGGACATTTTTCATCTTAAGCTTTTTTTTGTAGGACCTGAAGGAATGAAGGATTTACGCATAACTGAGCTAAAAGATGGTACCATAGGCGTATTAACCCGTCCTCAAGGAGCTAAAGGGGGAAGAGGAAAGATAGGCTTTGCAAAGATTAAAAGATTAAATGATTTGAGTATGGGAGTTATTGAAGATGCCCCTATTTTAAATGACTTTTTTAATGATGATGAATGGGGTGGAATCAACAGCATATATCCTATTGATCAAAATAATATAGGACTTTTAGGGCACATAGCAAAAGTAGATGAGAAGGGAATGAAGCACTATTATTCCATGGCTTTTGTACTTGATATAAATTCTATGGCATATAAAGACGTACAGATAATTGCAAGTAGAAATGATTTTTTGCCAGGGCCTAGTAAAAATGGAACACTTTATGATGTAGTATTTAGTGGAGGACTCACATTTAAAGGCAAGAAAGCCATTTTGTATGCAGGAATAAGTGACATTGAAGCACAGACACTTGAAATAGATAATCCATTTTATGATTATATGAATAAAAATCCGGAATTATACTTCGATAATTTATAGGAGGAAAAATGGATATAAGAAGATATAAAGGTAATCCAATTATAACCTGCAGCGATATAACTCCCTCCAGTAAAGATTTTCAGGTTGTAGGGGTGTTTAATCCAGGAGCAGCTGAGTACAATGGAGAAATAGTCCTAGCTCTGAGAATAGCTGAAAGAGTTAAGCAGGAAACGGAAGATTATATGAGAATCCCCCTGTTAGATGGGAATAATAAACTTAAATTTCTCACAATAAATAAAAAAGATGAAAACTATGATTTTAGTGATTCAAGAGTTATAAAAAAAGTAGACAGTAATGTTGATTTTGACTATCTTACTTCCATGTCACATATAAGAATTGCAAGAAGCTGCGATGGTGTAAACTTTAAAATAGATAAAGTTCCTTTTATTTTCCCGGAAAACAAATATGAAAGTTTTGGAGTTGAAGATCCAAGAATAACTAAAATAGGCGATAATTATTATATGACTTATAGCGCAGTATCTAAGTATGGTATTGTAGTGGAGTTAGCTGTAACTAATGATTTTAAAAGCTATAAAAAGTTAGGTAATATTTTTAATACTGAAAATAAAGACGCAGTGATTTTTCCAGAAAAAATAGGTGAAAAGTATTTTGCATTAAATAGGCCGGTATCAAAGAGTACCGGCAGTCCTGTAATATGGATATCTGAATCGGATAACTTGATCAACTGGGGAAATCATAAAATAGTGGCATGTACTAGAGAAAACTCCTGGGATTCTGCCAAAGTAGGGGCAGGGGTACCTCCTATAAAAACAGATGAAGGATGGCTTGAATTATACCATGGGGTAGATGATATGGAACATTATTCTACGGGAGCACTTTTACTTGATATAAATTGCCCAGAAAAAGTTGTTGGACGAAGTAAAGAGCCAATTCTTAAACCTCAAGAAAGCTATGAAAAATCGGGTTTCTTTTCAGATGTTATTTTCCCTTGTGGTTGTATTTTGCGGGGAGATGAATTATATATATATTATGGAATATGTGATAATTCTATTGGACTTGCGGTGGTAAAAATAAAGGACATTTTGAATACACTAAATTAAAAGTATTTTTACAGAAGGGAAACTTATCTGGGGGAAAGTTATGATTCATAGAATTTCTAAAAAAAACTTAAAATTAATTTACAATGTTTTTATAGGAATACTGTCTTTAAGTATTATAATTATACTTATATTTGAAGATGCAGGAAATCTTACAGCTAGAGACCTGGATACAGCTCGCAAAATAGACCATATAATATGGATAATTTTTGTAGTTGATTATTTTACACGACTTATAATTTCAGAAAATAAAAAGATTTTCATAAAGAAAAATATTATAGACTTAATTGCCATAATACCATTTAATATGATATTTCAAAGTTTAAGGATAGCTGAAAGTACAAAATTATTTAAAACTTTAAAATTAGCAAACTTTTTAAGATCTTTACGGGCTCTGGCATTCTTCTAATGATAATTTGATTAAATAGGAAATAAAAAGGCAATGATATTTAAAGAACATATTGGATTGTGTTATAATTATTTTAGTTATTAGATGTAGCAAATAAAATGAGTAATGTAAGGGGAGATGATACTTTGTCTATATATTTAAATACTAATAAACCCTTTGAAAACTATAGGGAACTTGTAAATGAAGAGTATTTTGTAGATAAATCTTCTATGATAACATTGCTTAACCAAAGAATATCTACAAAAAGTAAATATATATGTATAACAAGACCAAGACGTTTTGGAAAATCCAGTGCTGCTGACATGATAGGAGCTTATTATTCTAAAGCAGTAGATTCAAAAGAAATATTTGATAATCTTAACATAAGTAAAGCTGCTACTTATATGGAACATTTAAATAAGTATAATGTAATTAGCATATCTTTTAACGCAATATCTGAAAACGGGAATACTTATGATGATTATATTAAGATGATAAGAGACACCATAAAAAAAGATATAGCCCAAAAGTATCCCCATATTATCCCGGATGAATATTTTAATTTATCTTCAATGTTATACGATACTAAAGATAAATTTATTTTTATATTTGATGAGTGGGACTATATTTTCTCTAATAATCTTTTTGAAGAAAATCAGAATGACTTTTTAGAATTTTTAAGAAATCTTTTAAAGGATCAATCTTATGTATCTTTAGCATATATGACAGGCGTTCTTCCTATAAAGAAATATTCCAGTGGTTCAGCGCTCAATATGTTTGATGAGTTTACTTTTTTAAAAGATAGAACCTTTGATGAGTACTTTGGATTTACAGAAGATGAAGTTATAAAACTTTGCAACAAGAATAAAAATATTAGTTTTAAAGAATTAGAAAGTTGGTACAATGGATATTTAACGGCAAAGGGAATTAAAGTATATAATCCAAGGTCTGTAGTAAAAGCACTTCAAAATAATTACTGTGAAAGTTATTGGACTAATACTGGAGCCATGGATGAAGTTGCAGAGCATCTTAAATACAACATATTAGAAATTAGAGATGATGTTATAGAAATGGTTTCAGGGGAAGAGATTGATATAACTATTGATGAAGATTTTAGAGCAGGTCAAGGAGTGCCGAGAAATAAAGAAGAAATATATTCTGCTATGATAGTGCTTGGATTTTTATCGTATCATGATGGATACTTAAAGATTCCTAATAAAGAACTTATGAAGGAGTTTGAAAAGGCTTTAGGAGATAAATCTTTTGGATATGTTTCAGAGATAATAGAAAATTCGAAGAAAATGCTAAAAGCAACAGTTAAAGGTGACACAAAAACTGTTGAAGCAATATTGCATGATATTCATAATTCAGAAATACCAATACTTCAATATAATGACGAAAATAGCCTTTCATGTGTTTTAACTTTAGCATACATTTCAGCTAGAGATACCTATAGAGTAGAACGTGAGGAGAAGACAGGGAAAGGCTATGCAGATTTTACTTTTCATCCAAGAAGAAAAAAAGATATTCCTTTCATAGTTGAACTCAAGAAAGATGAATTACCAGAAGCAGCAATAGATCAAATTAGAAAAAAGGAATATGTAGAAAAGTTTAGAAGAGAAGATGAGGGTAAAAAAGTATTAGCAGTAGCAATATGTTATGATTCAAAAAGTAAAGAACATAGATGTAAAATTGAAGAAATTTAGGATTATAAATAGGCTTTAAACTAAAAGCACTAGTGAGTTAAACTCCTAGTGCTTTTAATATTAGTGTTATTTGGAAATAAATATAGATTTATTCCATATTTTTAGTCTACTATAGTACCTGGATTTAAAATTCCATTAGGATCAAATGCTTTTTTAATGCCTTCCATAATTTGAATTTCTCTTTTGGTAAATTGAAGAGGCATATATTCTTTTCTGGTCTTTCCAGTTCCATGTTCTGCAGTTATTGTTCCACCATATTTTAATGCAATTTTGTACATTTCCTGTTTAAATTCTTCATAGTAAGAAGGCAATTTACCATTGTCACTTAGTATGAAATTATGAATATTTCCATCTCCTATATGGCCAACTGCTGGAATTTCAGTATGGTATTTTTCAGATAAAGCCGATATATCGTCAAAGAAATCAGGCACTGAGGATGGAGGAACTGCCATGTCAAGTCCGTCAGCTACATGGTCTTTAAAAGGAGTGTAGGCATTGCTCCTTATAGCTAAAATTTCTTTCTGATCCTTTGAAGTTTCAGCTATAATGCTGTCTACTGAATTATGTTCTTCACATATTCCTACGATTTGTTCACTAGTATCATAAAGTTCATCTTCAGTTTTAGCGTCCAGCATGAGCATTAAATCCACAGAGCCTTTGGTTGCAGGCCATTTAGTTCCAAGGTGTTCTGCAGCTTTTTCTGAAATAGGTCTGTCCATGTATTCAATAGCTAAAGGTGTAATTCCTTCTTGAAGTATTTTAGGAACGCAGTCACAGGCATCTCTTCGTGAATCAAAGGAAACTATGAGTGTACCTGTGTATTTATTTTTTGCATATAATTTTAAAGTTACTTTTGTAATTACACCAAGAGTTCCTTCGCTCCCAATCATCATTTGAAGCAGATCATAACCCATGTTGTTTTTCATTAATTTTCCACCTAAAGTGACTATTTCTCCTGTAGGAAGAACTACTTCTAGAGCTTTAACATGATTTCTCATAATTCCATGTTTTACAGCCTTTGTACCTCCTGCATTTACGGCTACCATTCCTCCAATTTGTGCCCCTTCATCGCCGGGATGTATTGGGAAGAATAATTTATCCTGTTTATTTAATTCTTCAAGTAAACTTGCTAAAGTTACTCCAGACTCCACTGTAATCATTAGATTTTTTTTATCAAATTCCACGATCTTATTTAATCTTTCCAGAGATAAGATTATACTCGGTTTTATGGGAACTGCCCCACCACATACACCTGTACCACCGCCCCTGGCAATTACAGGTATCATGATTCCATTTGCATATGTTAGTATTTTGGATATTTCTTCTGGTGAACCGGGTTTAACTACCACACAATCTTTTGAGGATTCAACACGAATTAAAGCTTCCGTTTCATCCTGCAAGTAACTTTGCATCTGGGATAGGTCATTTGTAACCCAGTCTGCCCCAGTAATTTTTTTTAGATTTTCAATTATTTCTGAATTCAAAAATATTGCCCCCTTTTTAATAATTTGATTAGTTGAGGATTGAGAGTGGAAAGTTAATGTGGATTTTTTTGTTTCACTACAAAAAATCTTTAATTAAATTTTTAATAACTCGTTTCGCTAAGGCAAAACATTGCTGACTGATATAAATTTAAAAATTTTTTGCGATAGCTAAAAATCAACCTTCACTCTCAACTCTCAATTTTCAACTTTCAACTTTCAACTAAAAAAATTACGTCGTAATTTTTTTATATTAAGTTAATTTTGTATGTGCGAAAGTTGATTAATTTATTGTGTTACTTCAGTTATATAGTCACTAGCTTTTATGCTAAAGTAGTCACATATATCGTATATTTCTTTAAGAGTAGTGTCGTTTACTGGAATTCCATTTTCCATTTTATCCTTATAGGATTCTACTTCTTTCTCACCATGAGTATATATTCTTGCAGCACCTTTTGCTTTTTTTGAATTTCTAAGTTCATTTAGGTAGCTGGAAAAGTTTTCTTCAATGGATTGTTTATCCCCAAATATACCATAATCCACTGCAAAGAAATAATGACATGTTCCAGATCCATTTTCTCTATCTAAGCTAACTTTATTTGCAGTAAATCCTCCAGACAAAATTGCTGTAAACATTTCAACAGCAAGTGCAAATCCATAACCTTTATGTCCTCCGGTTGATTCTTTTGATCCTCCAAGAGGAAGCAGTCCTCCTCCAGAATTTTTTCGTACATTAAGAAGTACATCTAGGGGATCTGTAGTATCTTCACCATCACTATTTAAAGCTAGTCCAAGGGGAAGAGGTTCATGTCTTTTGTTATAAACTTCAATTTTCCCCCTGGTAACTACGCTAGTAGCCATATCCATTAAAAATGGGTAGGGTTTAGCTGGAAAAGATATAGCAATAGGATTTGTACCAAGCATAGCATCTTTTCCAAAAGTTGGTACCACTACAGCTGGAGAGTTGGTCATTGAAATTCCAAGAAGTCCTTCCTCTTCAGCCATTTTAGCATAGTAGCCTGCAATACCATAGTGATTTGAATTTCTAACTACTACCATACCCATTCCTGAAGTTTTAGCTTTTTTAATTGCCAGATTCATGGCCTTTTTACCAATTAACTGTCCCATACCTCCCATGCCATCTATTGCTGCGGATACAGGTGTTTCCTTTAGTATTTTTATTTTAGAATTGATATTTATAAGGCCACTTTTTATTTCACTGTAGTATTTGACCAGCCTTTGGATACCATGGGATTCAATTCCATATAGGTCTGATAGAAGTAAAACGCTAGATATGGTTTCACTATCTTCCTGGTTGAATCCAAATTTCTCAAAAACCAAATTACACAGCTTTTTTATATCTTCATACTTAACCTTGGTGTATGACATATTATTCCTCCATTCAGCAAATTTACTTTAGGCATTTGAAAGAAAATAGACTAGCATACTGCCTGGTTATTTCTTTGAAAATGCTTTATACATAATAGTTTTATTATAGCAAATTATACCTCATTTAAGTGTAAAATAGAAGGTGCTTGTTACTTAAATTTGAGGTATAATAATTGCATTAAGACAAAGAAGGTGACAAGTATTAAAAAGGTAATTTTGATTATTTTATGTATTCTTTGGATGGGATTTATATTTTATAACTCATCAAATAATGGCAATATGTCTAACGAAAGAAGCTATAACATATTGGATAATTTAAGAAAAGAGTACAGACAAATCAAAGAAAATAAAATTGTAAGTAAGGATGTAAATAGCAATGTTCAAATTAAAACTCAAAAAGATCAAGTTAAAAGTGTATATATGAATCCTACAGAAAATAGAGAAGAAAAGCTGAATTTAATTATAAGAAAAAATGCCCATGCATTCGAGTACTTTATACTTGCTATTTTAGTTAGTGGAGTGTTATTTGAATTTAATGTAAAAGGTGCAAAAGCTTTAATATGCATAATGTTTGTATGTCTTTTTTATGCTGTTACAGATGAATTTCATCAAATGTTTGTGCCTGGCAGAAGTTCTCTTGTAAGTGATGTACTCATAGATTTTTTAGGAAGCTTGATTGGAACTTTTATTTTTTACGTAATTTATTATTTGGTTCATAAAATAAAACCAAAACAAAAAGAAAGCTTAATTTCATTTAAGTAGATATTTTTTTGATTTTTCAAGGAAAATGTTGCAGGTTTTTTCGTCAAAATTGCACATTACAACTTTATTTAAACTTGTATCTTTCTTTTTGAAAAACTCTACAGTAGTTTCAAGGAGTATTTCTGCACATTTATCTTTCGGAAAGCCAAATATACCAGAACTTATAGCTGGAATGGATATAGAATGTAAATTATAGCACTCCGCCAGATTGAGCACACTTGTTACAGCTTTTTTTAGTTTCCCATTTTCATTGCCTTCACCCATTACAGGGCCGACAGTGTGTATAACAAATTTGGCAGGTAACTTATGTCCATATGTTATGACTGCCTTTCCAACGGGAACACTTCCAATTATGGATATAAGTTTATTGCTATCATTTTGTATTTCAAATCCACCAGCAGAGACTATGGATAGAGCTGCGCCGCCTCCATGTTGTAATCTGCTGTTCGCAGGATTTACAATGGCATCACTGTGTTCTTTTGTTATATCTCCTTTTTTGATTTCAATTGTTTTATTACCTATTTTAATCATATACTAATCCCCTTTCAGAAATTTTTTTGAGTAGTATTATGAAATTGTATAGTTCCGTTGATATAATTATATATCTTACTCTACAATTAGCAACAATAAGGATGAGTTACTTTTTTACTTAGACTTATCAAAATATTTAACGAGCTGAAGGTTGTAAAAAACATTCGGAGTATAAGTTGATTTTTTGCTTAGAAACCCTCTTATAAATGAAGTTGAAGATTTGCTGGATATTGGAGGAAATGCTTACTAAATTTATTTTAAGGTTTTATGGTAAAGTCCTTTATTTTAAACAATATTAAGCTTATAATAAAAATGTTAAAAAGTTATTTTACAGTGCCTACTAAGAGGAGGATGGAAATGAAAAAAATTATTTTAGTTTGTTTAGTAGTTATGGGAGTGTTTTTAGGTGGCTGTAGTTATAATAAAAATTCAGCTCCTACCAAGACAATTACAAATTCTAATGAACAAAATGATAAAGGTTCGTTTATAATGGGAGGAAAGATTACAACAAATGAAGATACTCAAATAACTTCAAACATTTCGGCAAGGGTTTCAGAAGTATCTGTAGACATAGGGACAAAAGTAACAGATGGACAAGTTGTTATAAAATTGGATACCCAAGATCTTCAAAATCAAGTTGATCAAGCACAGAATGCATTAAATGCTGCAAATTCAAATTTAACTAGTGCACAAAGTAGTACGTATAATAGTACAAGCCTAACAGGTAGTTCTGCATCATCCAATATAAGTACTTATCAAAGTCAGATAAATCAGGCACAGGGTGTATTAAAAACTGCTCAAAATTCGCTTAATAATGCTACTATTACATCACCTATTTCAGGAACAGTTAGTGCTAAAAATGTAAATGTTGGAGATATGGCTTATCCTGGCAAACCGCTTATTTCAATAGTAAATTCTGATAAATTGTATGTAAATGCATATGTGCCATCTTACATTTTAAATAAGATTACCGTTGGTCAAAATGTAATTATTAGAGTACCTGACCTTCCAGATCAGGATTTTCAAGGAAAAGTAACTGTCATAAATTCTAAGGTAGAGTCGCAAAGTTCAGATATTTTAGTACAGGTTAGTATAAATGGTAAAAATCCATCTTTGAAACCAGGTATGTTTGCGGAAATAGGATTAGAGTAGTGAAAAGGGGGGATACAGCATGGTTAATAAAATAGTTAGTATGATTAAGAAATATAAAATAGCGGCTATTGGAATATTAGTAGGAATTGCAGTAATAGTGTGCGGTATAATATCTTATTTTTGGTATGAAAACACTTACTATGTTTCAACAAAAGATGCAGTAGTGGGTGCAGATTTAGTTAATGTAAATACTCAAATTCAAGGTAAATTACTAGAGTTTGATTTAAATGAGGGCGATGAAGTTAATAAAGATGAGATATTGGCCAGACAGGAAGTTACAAATACCCCGGATTCAAGCATAGATTCATCTTTAGTGAGAGCTCCTATAAATGGTATAGTTGTGAAAAAGCAGAGTACTCAGGGAGAATTTAAATTAGCTGGTCAAACCATAGCTACTGTAGCAGATGAAGATAATGTTTATGTAACTGCCAATATAGATGAAAAGGAAATTGAAAATATAAAAGTTGGTCAAGCTGTTACCATTAAGTTGGATGAATTTAATGGTAAAAAGGTTAATGGAAAAGTAAAATCCATTGGATTAGTATCACAAAATGGTTTAAATCAATCTTCTAAAGATAAAAATGGTAAGTTTGAAAAAGTAAACCAAAAAGTACCGGTTAAAATTCAGCTCAATAAGACTAAGGGATTGGTTTTAGGAACTAATGCAAGTGTCAAGATTCGTGTAAAATAGAAAACAATTTATTTATATTAAATTGTTAGGAGTGATATAAAATGAGTAATTTCTACACAAAATCAGGTGTAAGACTTACCTATGTAGAAAGTGGTAAAGATAAAAAAGCAATTGTTTTAAATCAGACTTATCAGGACTACAGGGAGACTATTAAAAAGATAAATGTGCCAACTTTTGTTGCATTTGGAGAAGATCCAAAACTTAATTCGCCAGAAGCGGGTATGTGGATAAAAGATAACATTAAGGATTCTAAAATAAAGATTTTTAAGAATTCAAGTCATTGTCCATTTTGGGAAGAACCAGAGGAATTTAATAAGGCAGTTAAAGATTTTGTAGATTCAATAAAATAATTATAGAGGGATTTTAAACGAAAAATAAACTTATGCTCCGAATATTTTTACGCATAAGTTTATTTTTTAGTTAGAAATTCTATAATACACAATTCACAATTAAGGATGATTTTCTGCTGTCATAGAAAATCTAAAAATTTAGCAATTTAACTATTTATCTATCATAATCATGTTAAATTGGGTATTATAGCTGCAATTAAAACCTGCTCTAATTAAAGCATCTAAGCTTACATTTTTACTAGGAGAAAGATCTTTGGCATTAAAACTATAAGCTTGCTTATCTATAGTCAATTTCATTGAAGATGAATCATAGCTTCCACCTAAGTACATAGCTATATAATTTGGATTAACATAAGCTTTACCTTTTATGATTTCAGCTTGATTACTTCCAAATGCAAGTGGTGTCCCATATATAACTAGTCTTGGATCAGCACCTATTGCTGCTAGTTCTTTGTTATTCATATCCACATTGTATGCAGTTGGAAGGACTACCTTTGTGCTGTTTTGAGGATGATTTTTATCTATTGCAAAAGAATCCACCAATGTACCATCTTGTTTATAAGCATTTATCGCAAGTACATTTCCTTTCACATCTGCTACTTCGTAGCAAGGCATATCTTGTGGATCAAAGAAGAATGCATCCCAAACTTTAGATGATAAATCTCCATAATACTTAGCTCCACTTCTACCAGTTACATAATATACTGTTCCCTTAGAGTAATCTCCATAGTATTTTCCATTATTAATAGGAAAAGTTCTCGACATTGCATGATCATGTCCATTTAGAACCACATCTACGTGGTGTTTTTCCAATACAGGTGATATTATATTTTTTAAAGTTACATTTGATCTTGAAGCTTTATTGTAGTATGGAGTCTTATGGAAGGAAACTATTGTCCAAGGTTTTTTATTTGCAGTTAAATCTGCATCAAGCCAGGATGCCTGCTTTTTTAAAAATTCATCATTATTTGGAGATTCTTCATCTTCCTGGCTGTCTAACATAACGAAATGAACATTTCCATAATCGTAAGAATACACTTGTCCTTTGAACCCATCAGGTCCGTTCATAGGAACTTTAAATTGACTGGTAAAATATTTAGGCTTAGTTGAATCCCAGCCAACTGCATTGTATGTTTCGTGATTGCCTTGAACTGGCATTTCAGGTAAATTGTCAATAACGCCTTTAGCCGCATCAAACCAGTTATTCCAGTGTCTATAATCCTGACCCTTTTCAACTAAATCTCCCATATTTATTATGAAATCTGCATCTTTATTTTTAGAATAGGCGTTTTGAACAGTCTTATTCCAAGGAGCATAATTTGGGACGTCTGCGTTTTCACTTTGAGAATCTCCAAAAATAATAAATTTAACATCGTCTTCTTTGACTGCTTCTGTCTTAAATGTATTTTCAGTGCTCCAATTTTTCCCATCTCCTACTCTATAAGTGTATTTAGTTCCTGGAGTAAGATTTTCTAAGGTAGCTGAAAATAAATTCATGTATCCAGTATTTATGTCAGTATTTGATGTGGAAAAATCTTGTTTAGCAGCATTAAAAGTTTTTGTTTCTCCAGTAGTCAAATTCTTATATTGAACTAATCCTTTAGTTACATTTGTACTGGTTCTCCAGGTGATTGTCTGTGTAGTTTCAGGGCTTTTGGTCCAGGTTAAAGTGACATGATCAGGTTTTACAGTAGAATTTAAATTAGTATTAATAGTTGTACCATCATAAGCTGCCTGTACTGAGTATATTGGAGCTATTGTTGACGTGGCAGCAATAAGTGCAGCTATTATCATTGATAAGTATTTTTTCTTCATAATATTTTCCCCCTAACTTAATTTTCCATTTGACAATCTTATTATATATTTTCAAAATTAAATGGATATTATATAAAGTTAACTGTATGTTAATTTATATTATGCTATAATAAATGTTAATTATAATTTTTGTAATATTGAAGGAGAGTATGATAAATGGAACATAAGGGAGTTTTAAGGAATATATGCGGATATATATTTTATATTATATTAGCAGTTGTGTTTGCATTGGTATTTAGGACCTATGTTTTTGCAAGAACAACTGTGACAGGACCTTCTATGCAGCCTACATTTCATGATAAGGATTCTATATTCTTGGAAAAAGTAAGCACTGAAACCGGTCATATAAGTAGGGGAGAAATTGTTACTTTTAATTCTAAAGACGAAAATAATGATGATTACATAAAAAGAGTTATAGGAATAGCTGGAGATAAAGTTGAAATAAAAGATGGAAAGGTATATTTAAATGGACAGCTCCTTTCAGAAGATTATCTTCCAGAAGGAATCGTTACTGAACCTAATTCGCTTATTACACAGTACACCATACCTGAAGGATACATTTTTGTACTTGGAGACAATAGGGGAAACAGTACTGACAGCAGAATGCTTGGACCAATAAATTTGAAAGATATAAAAGGACACGTTATTTTGAGAGTATACCCTTTTAATAATATTAAGGCGTTTTAAAATTGATAATATGTATAAATAACTCAATTTTCGCAGTTTAAGTAAATTGCGAAGCAAAGCTTTTTGAGTTGAGAGTTGAAAATTGAGAGTTGAGAGTG
>DAIMMR010000026.1:0-20768 GCA_036720575.1 Clostridium sp. | reverse complement strand
ATTATTCTAGAATAATGGACGGAAGAGCTAAGGGAAGTCCCCCACAAACCCTTATTGATTATTTTCCAAAGGATTTTTTGCTTTTTATAGACGAAAGTCATGTTACTCTTCCTCAGGTAAAAGCCATGTATGCGGGAGACAGATCCAGGAAAGATTCATTAGTGGAATATGGTTTTAGGCTTCCTTCTGCTTATGATAATAGACCGTTAAAATTTCAAGAATTTGAAAAAAAGATAAATCAGGTTGTATTTGTAAGTGCTACACCGGCAGACTATGAATTAGAACATTCTGAAAATGTGGCGGAACAAATATTAAGACCTACAGGGCTCTTAGATCCTGAAATTATAGTGAGGCCAATTAAAGGACAAATAGATGATTTGTATAATAGTATACAAAAAACTATATCAAAAGGATATAGAATACTTGTTACCACGCTTACTAAAAAGATGGCAGAAGATTTGACAGATTATTTTAAAGACATGAATGTTAAGACAAGATATCTTCATTCTGGTATAGCTACTATAGATAGGATGAAGATAATAAGGGATTTGAGAAAAGGTGAATTTGATGTCTTAGTAGGAATTAACCTTTTAAGAGAAGGACTTGATATACCGGAAGTTGCATTAGTTGCAATTTTAGATGCAGATAAGGAAGGATTTTTAAGGTCAGAAAGATCTCTTATTCAGACTATAGGAAGGGCTGCAAGAAACTCTGAAAGCAAAGTTATAATGTATGCGGATGTTATTACAAAATCTATGGATAAAGCTATAAGTGAAACTAGAAGAAGAAGGAAAATACAAATTGAGTATAATAAGAAGAATGGCATAGTTCCAAAAACAATTAATAAGGCAATTAGAGAAGTTATAGAGTCTACTATGGTTTTAGAAGAAAAAGAAGAATATAATAGTTTAGAAGAGGCAGTAAAGGCAGACAATGAAAAAATAGATGAACTCATTGAAGCTCATGAAAGACAAATGAAAAAGGCAGCAAAAGAACTTAGATTTGAAGAAGCTGCTAGACTCAGAGATGCAATACTTAAGTTAAAAAAACAGAAAAATAAATAATATGGATAAAAGAATTAGATAACTAAGGAGTTAAGTTTATGAAAGATAGCATAGTAATAAAAGGTGCTAAAGTTCACAATTTAAAAAATATAAGTTTGACTATACCAAGAGATAAGTTAATAGTTTTTACTGGACTTTCAGGTTCGGGAAAATCTTCACTAGCATTTGATACTCTTTATGCAGAAGGTCAGAGAAGATACGTGGAATCATTGTCTGCATATGCAAGGCAATTCTTGGGACAGATGGATAAACCAGATGTGGAATATATTGAAGGCTTATCACCGGCTATATCTATAGACCAGAAAACTACAAGTAGAAATCCACGTTCTACAGTAGGAACAGTTACAGAAATATATGATTATTTGAGGCTGTTGTATGCACGTATAGGAGTGCCTCATTGCCCAAAGTGCGGCAAGGAAATAACACAGCAGACAGTGGATCAAATGGTGGATAAAATTATGGAAATGCCTGAGAGAACTAAGATACAGATACTTTCACCTGTAATAAAGGGAAAAAAAGGAGAACATGTAAAGGTACTGGAAAGTATAGTTAAAAACGGATTTGTAAGAGCTAGGATTGATGGAGAAATAGTAGATCTTCAAGATGAAGAGATAAGACTAGAAAAAAATAAAAAGCATACTATTGAAATAGTAGTAGATAGGTTGGTAATTAAAAGTGAAATAAGAAGCAGACTTGCAGATTCTATAGAAACCTCCTTAAAATTGTCCGATGGAATACTTATTGTAAATGTATTGGGTGGGGAGGACATACTTTTCAGTGAAAAATTTGCATGTCCGGAATGTGGTATAAGTATAGGAGAGATTACTCCTAGAACTTTTTCTTTTAACTCACCTTTTGGAAAATGTGATACTTGTGATGGTCTTGGTACCTTGCTTGAGATAGATGAGAATTTAGTAATACCCGATAGAAAAAAGAGTATATTGGAAGGTGCTGTTACAGCCTGGGGAGAAGCAAGTTTAAAGGAAGGCTCATGGACTTTTAGTATACTGAAGGCTCTTTCGAGTACGTTTAAATTTAAATTAGATACACCTATAGAAAAATTAGATCCTAAAGTAGTGGACATATTACTTTATGGATTAAAAGGCGGAAAAATAAGAGTTAAATATAGAAAAGAAAACAGAATGATGGAATTTAATCATTCTTATGAAGGAATAGTTAATACTTTGAAGAGAAGGTATATGGAGACAAATTCCGACTATATAAAAAAAGAAATAGAAAATTATATGAGTGATAACCCATGTCCAAAATGTAAGGGAGCCAGGTTAAAACCAGAGGTGCTAGCAATTACAGTGGGAGGAAAAAACATATTTGAGCTGTGTAATATGTCTATAAAAGATGAATTGAAGTTTTTTAAGGAGATACAGCTTTCGGAGAAAGATAGGATTATAAGTGACCAAGTATTGAAAGAAATAAATGGTAGATTGAAATTTTTAATAGACGTAGGATTGGATTATTTGACATTATCCAGAACTGCCGGAACTTTATCCGGAGGAGAGTCACAAAGGATAAGACTTGCAACCCAAATAGGTTCGAGTTTGGTTGGAGTACTTTATATATTGGATGAGCCAAGTATAGGGCTTCACCAAAGAGATAATGACAGGCTTATAGCAACTTTAAAACATTTGAGAGATGTGGGAAACACTGTTATAGTAGTAGAACATGATGAGGATACAATGCGGCAGTCAGACTTTATAGTAGATATAGGACCAGGAGCAGGAGAACACGGCGGTGAAGTAGTTGCAGCAGGGCCTATTTCAGATATTATAAAATGTGATAGATCCATAACGGGACAGTATTTGAGCGGAAAGAAAAAAATAGAAATACCTGATCATAGAAGGAAAGGTAACGGAAAATATATAAAAATAATAGGTGCTGCAGAGAATAATTTAAAAAATATAGACGTTTCCTTTCCCTTAGGGATATTTACTTGTGTCACAGGTGTGTCTGGATCTGGGAAAAGTACTTTAGTAAATGAAATATTATACAAAGCACTGCATAAAGAATTAAACAATTCAAAAGATAGGCCAGGACATTACAAAAATATTTTAGGAATAGAAAATATAGATAAAATTATAAATATAGATCAAAGCCCTATAGGAAGAACTCCAAGATCCAATCCTGCAACTTATACAGGAGTATTTGATATAATAAGGGAAGTGTTTGCAAGTACTTCTGAATCCAAGATGAGAGGATATAAGCCTGGACGATTCAGCTTTAATGTAAAAGGAGGAAGATGCGAGGCTTGCAGCGGAGATGGAATAATAAAAATAGAAATGCAATTTTTATCAGACGTATACGTACCCTGTGAAGTCTGCAAGGGGAAAAGATACAATAGAGAAACCCTTCAAGTAAAGTATAAAAATAGAAATATTGATGATGTACTAAATATGACAGTAGAAGAAGCATTAAAATTTTTTGAAAATATACCAAGAATAAAAAATAAGATGCAAACTCTTATGGATGTAGGACTGGGATATATCAAATTAGGTCAACCTTCCACGCAATTGTCTGGTGGAGAAGCACAGAGAATAAAGCTTGCCTATGAATTATCTAAAAGAAGTACGGGGAAGACAATGTATATACTTGATGAACCTACTACAGGACTTCACATAGATGATGTAAATAAACTTATAAATATACTTCAGAGAATTGTAGATGTAGGTAATACAATTGTAGTTATAGAACATAACTTAGATGTTATAAAGTGTGCAGATTATATCATTGATCTTGGACCTGAAGGTGGAGAAAAGGGAGGAAATGTCCTCTGCACAGGTACTCCAGAACAAATATCTGAAAATAAGAGTTCTTACACAGGACAATACTTAAAAAAGATGTTATAATTTACATAAAGACTAGCATAAGCACATCTATGATGCTAGTCTTTCCATGTATTAAGGGAGGATATTTTAAATGGATCTTAGTAAATTGAGTATAGTTTTTAAAATTGTTATCATAGGTATAGTATATATTATAATATTTTGGGCACTGGGAATAATGTACAAGGACGTGAAAAATGGAAGCAAGAGAAGTAGAAATGCTAATAGAAAATCTTTTGGCCTTGAAGTAGTTAATCCAGGTGAAAATTCAAATCTTAGAAAGGGTGCAGTAATTCCAGTACGAAGAGAGATAACCATAGGAAGAAAAAGTGATAATCAACTTATGCTAGAGGATCCATATACCTCGGGACATCATGCAAGAATTTATATAAAAAATGGAAAAGAATGTATATTAGAGGACATGGGAAGTACTAATGGTACTCTTTTAAATGGTAAAAAATTAAGGGGCAAGCATTATTTGGCTTCTGGGGATGAAATTAAAATTGGGAACACATCCTTTAAAGTTATAGGGTGATTAAATATAAGCAATTTTTAAAAAAACTATCATAAATAAGTGGGTGGTGGGATATTGGATACTACTAGAGATGAAAAAAAGTTATTAAGATATACATATTTGTTATGTTTTGTGTGTTTCTTTAATTTAGCGATTATAAAGCAGCCTTTTGATAAAGGTGCTATGATAATGGCACTGGTAATTTGTCTTCTTATAGGATATTCTTACTTTGTAATAAGAAAGTTTTTCTCCGATGGAGATAAATACATATTTATTTTTTCCAGTATACTGTCAGTTATAGGTATGGTAATGATATATAGGATAGATACGGCAGCCTCTATTAAACAAATAATTTGGTTTGCAATTGGAGTTACCGGATTTATACTCATTGTTGTGTTAATGCCGGATACTAGCGGATTCAGCAAGTATAAATATATATATTTGGTAGTTACATTAATATTTATGGCAATGGGTACTTTTTCAGGCATTGAAATTAATGGTTCAAAAAACTGGGTTAGCTTGGGTGGAATTCAGTTTCAGCCATCGGAATTTGGAAAACTATTTTTGGTAGCCTACCTGGCGGCGGAGTTAAAGGATTATAAAAATTTTAAGAATTTAATAATGCCTGGTGCAGTGGTAATGATATCCTTGATGTTTATGGTAATTCAAAGGGATCTTGGATCTGCTCTTATATTTTTTGGAATAGCTATAACCATGCTTTACATAGCTACTTCTAAATTTAGGTATGTAGCTATATGTTTTTTGCTTTCAGCTGCAGGGTCAGTAGTAAGTTATAGATTATTTAATCACGTTAGAACAAGGGTTATGATATGGAAAAATCCTTGGCCTTATGCTAATAATCAGAGCTATCAGATTGTTCAATCTATGTTTTCCATAGCCTCTGGAGGTCTTACTGGAACGGGACTTGGACTAGGACATCCGGAATATGTTCCTATTAATACTACAGATTTTATATTTGCAGTGTTATGTGAAGAACTTGGAATACTTATAGGATTTGCAATAATAATATTGTACTTTTTGTTGTTTTATAGATGTATGAGAGCTGCTGTCTATGGAAATGATAAATTCTCAAGACTTTTGGCAGTAGGCTATAGTGCAATGATTGCATCACAGGTTTTAGTTATAGTTGGTGGTGTTATGAATGCTATTCCACTTACAGGTATAACATTACCTCTTGTAAGTAGGGGAGGGAGTTCTATGCTAATAACGTTTTTTTCGCTGGGTATAATTCAGAAGATATCAGAAGAGGGTAGGTAGTATTATGAATAACATATTGAACAATATAAAGAAAGTGATGATGGTCTTCTTAATATGTTTTATAGCACTTATTTCTTATATGACCTATTTTGAAATGATAGTGGGACCTGAGATAGTGAATAGTCCTTATAACAGAAGATTATGGATAAAGAGAAATGAGGTGCTTAGAGGAACCATATATGATAGAAATGGAAATGCACTTACTAAGAGTGACCCTATAAATTCTGAAACTCAGAAAAGAGAATATACAGGAGGTGCAATGTTTGCCCATGTACTTGGTTATGTGGATCAAAAATATGGAATTACAGGACTTGAGAAGAAGTATGATGAGCAGTTAATGTCCAGTAATGTTCAGGACACCATAAAAAGTCTTATTAAAAATAAGGGAAAAGCTCAAAAGAAGGTAGGAAATAGCCTAAAAACGACTTTGGATTTGGAAACTCAAAAAATGGCTTATGACCTGCTTGATGGAAATAGGGGGGCAGTTGTAGCGTTAAACCCTAAGACTGGTGAAGTAATAGCACTTGTGTCAAGACCTTCTTTTGATCCTAATGACCTTCAAAATACATGGCAGCAGTTAAATCAGGATAAAACTAAACCTCTTTTAAATAGAGCTACGGCAGGTCTTTACCCACCTGGATCTACTTTTAAAACTGTAACTGCTGTAAGTGCATTAGAAAATATATCAGGAATTCAAAATAGATATTTTCAGGATAATGGTGAACTTCCTTTAGGAGGAGGATATTCCCTGCATAATTTTGCAGGAGAGGTTCTTGGAAGTATTAATTTTAAACAAGCGTATACTCATTCTAGCAATGCTTATTTTGGATCACTTGGAATTGAACTTGGGAATGATAGATTAAAGCAAACTGCAGAAAAGTTTTTCTTTAACAAGGAAATACCTACAGATGGAATACCTGTAGAACCTAGTAAATTTCCAGAGTTAAAGTCTTATGAAAAAGGAAGTATAGCTCAGAGTGCTATAGGGCAGAGCAGCGATTTATCAAGTCCACTTCAGATGGCAGTAGTTACAAGTACTATAGCTAATGGTGGTGTCTTGATGAAACCCCATCTAGTAAGTGATGTGGTTACTAGTAAGGGAGAGGAAGTAAAAAACATACAAGCGGAACAAGTAGGTCAAATAATTTCTTCAAATACAGCAAATACTATGAAAGATCTTATGAAATCTGTTGTAGAATCTGGAACAGGAACTAATGCTTCTGTGGAAGGTGTAGAAGTAGCAGGAAAAACGGGAACAGCAGATAATCAGGTAGAAGGACCGGGTTCACCACCTCATTCCTGGTTTATAGGTTTTGCACCTTATGATGATCCACAGATAGCTGTGGCCGTAATTGTAGAAAATGGAGGACAGGGAGGAAAGTTAGCAGCTTCTATAGCTTCGGAGGTTATAAGAACAGCATTACGAAAATAATTGAAATTTTAAAATTCCCCGGGAAATTTTGTTGTAAAAAGTAAATTTGTTGTAAATTTAATGTTATAATATAGGCAATAAGCGGATTATCGAATTATATGCAAAAATATTTAACATTATGACAGGATAAAAAGGAGAAAATATGAAGGGGAAAACTCATGCAGAAGTGGGAATAGTTACTTTTTTGTCCGTTTACAACGTACTTCCGGGGAAATTTAATTATATTGGCCTTTTAATAGTGGCGTTTTCATCAATACTTCCAGATGTGGATCACCCTAAAAGTATAATAAACAAATATATACTTCCATTTAGGAATAAGACAAGTAAGATTATGGTGTATAGCTCTTTAGGAATAGGACTACTTTGGTACGATTATCTTCATACTAATGCACCTATTATTAAAGCTATTGGTATATCATTTATAATAATAGCTGTATCTTCTCATAGAAATGGATTGACTCACAGTTTGATGGGGATGATATTGTTTTCTTTTATTATAGGATATTTAGGAAACATGTATAATGTACACTATTTGGTGTACTATTTTATGATAGGATATGGAATGCATCTGCTTTGTGATATGGTTACGAATAGAGGGGTGCCTCTTTTTTACCCTTTTAAGAATAAAAAATTTAAGCTGCCGTTAACTTATAATACTAATTCTAAAATTGGTTGTGTAATAGAGGATTTTTTAATGATATTTGGACTTTTATTTACAATATACAAGCTTCCAATCATATTTTGTAAGTAGTTTTAGGAGTGGATGTAGTGTTTGATTTTGAATATCAATTAAAGGTATTACCAGATAAACCGGGAGTATATTTAATGAAAAACTCTTTAGGTGAGGTAATATACGTTGGAAAGGCAAAAATTTTAAAGAATAGAGTTAGGCAGTACTTTCAAAATTCTAAGAATCATTCTGAAAAGGTAAAGGCTATGGTTAAGCATATTGCTGAGTTTGAATATATAGTTACAGATTCAGAAATGGAAGCTCTTATTTTAGAATGTAATTTAATTAAAAAATATAGACCTAGGTATAATATCCTTTTAAAGGATGATAAAGGATATCCCCTTATAAAAATAACAGTAAATGAGGATTTCCCGAGAATAATATCCGCTAGAAATATGGTAAAGGATGGCTGTAAATACTTTGGACCTTATATTAGTCCTTCTGCTGTATATGAAACTATGGAAATTATAAAAAAGATATTTCCAATTAGAACTTGTAGACTTTCAATAAAAGAAGGAGAAGTGAAAGGAAGGCCCTGTTTAAATTACTATATAGGATTGTGCAAGGCTCCTTGTACTGGATATATTACTAAACAAGAATATGGAAAAATCGTAAGTGGAGTTATGGATTTCTTATCAGGGAAAAATAGAGATATAAGCAAAAAGCTTAAAGAAGATATGGAGATTGCCTCGAAAAAACTCGAATTTGAAAAGGCTGCAGAACTGAGAGATAAAATTCTAGCAGTGCAAAAGATAATTGAAAAACAGAAGATAACCACTGGAGGATTTGAAGATGAAGATTTTATAAATATGTATTCAGATAATGTGGACAGCTGTGTTCAAGTATTTTTCTCTAGATCTGGAAAAATAATAGGAAGAGAGCATTTTATTTTAGAAAATACTCAGGATTTGCCTAAGGGTGAAATAGTGTCAAATTTTATAGAGGAATTTTATGGGGGAACTGCATATATAGCAAGAACAATATATGTGCCTGAAGCTGATGAAATTGAGCTTCTCCAGAATTGGCTTAGTATGAAAAAAGATGCCCGGGTATATATTAAAATACCTCAAAAGGGAGAAAAAAGGGCTACTTTAAATATGGTGGAGGAAAATGCCAGAACCACTTTAAAAAATTTTAAATTAAAATTAATTCAAGATAAAAAGATGTACAATACTTCTCTCGAAGAACTTACAGAAGTATTAGACATGGAAGATATACCACACAGAATAGAAGCATATGACATATCTAACATTCAGGGTGTGGACTCAGTAGGCACTATGGTAGTGTTTGAAAATGGAAGAGCTAAAAATAGTGATTATAGAAGATTCAAAATAAATTCTGTAAAAGGAGCCAACGACTACGATAGTATGAGGGAAATATTGACTAGAAGGTTTAAGCATGGCTTTGATGAAATAGAGAGAATAAAGAAAAAGAATTTGAAGTTTAGTGCAGGAAAGTTTTGTGCCTTTCCAGATTTAATTCTTATGGACGGTGGAAAAGGTCAGGTAAATGCGGCCTTGGAGGTATTAAAAAATTTTAATATGGACATACCTGTATGTGGAATGGTAAAAGATGATAGACATAGGACTAGGGGACTTATATATAAAAATGAAGAAGTTTTGATATCTCCGCATTCCAATGTAATTAAACTCATTGCTAGAATACAGGATGAAGTTCACAGATTTGCAATAACCTATCATAGGAGTTTGAGAAACAAAAGAGTACTTCATTCTGTATTAGAAGACATACCTAATGTAGGTAACAAGAGAAGAAAAGAATTGTTAAAAAAATTTGAGGGTATAGAGAATATAAAAAAAGCTACCCTGAATGAACTTATGGATACGCCTTCAATAGATAGACGTACGGCGGAAAGTATAATTTTATACTTTAAAAAAAATGAAAATTAAATCCTATATTTTTTAACTTTATTTCGGATAAAAAATTTAGTTTGATAGATAAAAGAAAATATGATACAATTTGTAATTGCATTGTATATTATAATTACATAGTGTAACGCTTAATTTTAATTTTCAAGGAGAATATTTATAATGAATAAGTTTAAAGATTTTGCTACAAGTTTAGAGAAAATATTAGATAAAGAAGACATAAAAATAGACGAACCTATGAAGGAACATACTTCTTTTAGAGTAGGAGGTCCTGTAGATATATTAGTTACTCCTAAAAAATTTCAGGAAGTAGTAGATGTTATAACGTTATGTAAAGAACATAATATACCTTATTATATAATGGGAAATGGTTCTAATTTACTTGTTAAAGATGGCGGAATAAGAGGCATAATGATTAAACTTATAAAACTAAATGAAGTTAAAGTTGAGGATAATAGGATTATTACAGGAAGCGGCGTATCGCTAAAGGATATTTCAACTACTGCCCTTAATAACAAATTATCAGGCTTTGAATTTGCCTGTGGTATACCTGGAAGCGTAGGTGGAGCAGTTACGATGAATGCAGGTGCTTATAATGGCGAAATTTCACATGTTGTAGAAAGTGCAAAAGTTATAGATAATGAGGGAAAAATCAAAGTATTAGATAGAAAACAATTAGAGTTAGAATATAGAAGCAGTTCCATTTTAAAATACAAATATACTGTCCTAGAAGTAACCTTTAATTTGGAGCATGGGGATTATGAGAAGATAAAAAACCGTGTAGAAGATTTAAATAGAAGGAGAAATGAAAAACAACCTCTAGAATATCCATCTGCAGGAAGTACCTTTAAAAGGCCAGAGGGTTATTTTGCTGCAAAACTTATAGAAGACAGTGGATTAAAGGGGAAGAGCGTAGGTGACGCCCAAGTATCTGAAAAGCATTCAGGATTTATAATAAATAAAGGGAGTGCAACAGCAAAAGATATTTTAGATTTAATAGCCATTGTGCAGCATAAAGTTAAGGAAAAATTTAATGTGGACTTGTATACTGAAGTTAGAGTTATAGGGGAAGAGTAGAGAGCGGAGAATTGGTGCTGTGTATTGTACTGATTCCCCTTTTTACGTTATATTTATTGTTATAGTTTGTTGTGATATAATTAGAAAAAGTAAAAATATTATTTTTAAATGGAGGGATGTGACTATGAGATTTGTTATAGTGACAGGATTATCTGGAGCGGGAAAAACTCAGGCTATAAGAAGTTTAGAAGATTTAGGGTACTTTTGTGTAGATAATCTTCCTCCTACACTAATACCGAAATTTGCGGAAGCATGCTATAAAACTGATGGGAAAATAGATAAAATAGCCCTGGTAATAGATATAAGGGGAGGTCAATTTTTTAATGACATATTTGAAAGCTTGAATTATCTAAAGGAGCAGGGTTATAAATATGAAATATTGTTTTTAGATGCTTCAGAGGAAGTACTTATTAAAAGATTCAAAGAATCCAGGAGAAAACATCCCCTGGCACCTGACGGAAGAATTCTAAATGGTATAATTATGGAAAGAAACAAACTTAGGGAATTGAAAGACAGGGCAGACAACATAATAGATACATCTAACTTAGTAACTAGGGAACTTAGAGAAGAGATAACTAAGATATATTCAGAAGAAGGACAGATGGAAACAGAACTTATGATTACCGTACTCTCTTTTGGATTTAAATATGGCATACCTGTTGATTCAGATCTAGTATTTGATGTGAGATTTTTACCAAATCCTTTCTATATACCTGAGTTAAAAGAATATTCAGGCAAGGATACCTCTGTAATGAAATATATAATGAGTTTTAAGGAAACAAGTGAATTTATAAATAAACTGGAAAACATGTTAGAATTTTTGATTCCAAATTATCTAAAAGAAGGAAAGAGACAACTGATTATCTCTATAGGATGCACCGGGGGAAGGCATCGTTCTGTATTTATTGCAAATGCCATTTATAACAGACTAAAAAACAATGGACATAAGGTTAATATTGATCATAGAGATATAGAAGAAGATGTTAATAAAGGTGGTAAAAAGTTATGAAGATTGTAGATTGGCTTAGACCTGGCATAAAAGTTAAAAGATGGGTTATGCTTGGAGCCATGGGAGTACTCTTTATAATATTTGGAGTAATAGAATTTGTAAACAGAAGATTTTACAGCCTTTACTATATATCATTTTATGTATTTTTAATCATATCTGGGATATTTGTAGTGTATATTTCCATAACTCAAGGCATGAGGTCTATAATAGCACTTATAAATAAAGGATATTTAAGTGTGTCGTTAGATTCGAGAAAGTTGGAAAATTTAATATATGAAAAACGTCTTTTGGTAAAAGGCCCTAAAATCGTTGCTATTGGAGGAGGAACTGGCCTCTCCACTATGCTAAGAGGACTTAAATACTATACGTCTAATATAACTGCTATAGTAACTGTAGCAGATGATGGAGGAGGTTCTGGAGACTTAAGGGAGGATCTTGGGATGCTCCCACCAGGAGATATAAGAAACTGTATAATGGCACTTGCTGATACTGAGCCACTTATGGAAGATTTACTCCAGTATAGGTTCAAGGATGGAAGATTGAAAAATCAGAGCTTTGGGAATTTATTTTTGGCAGCTATGAATGGAATATCTGGAAATTTTGAAGAAGCTGTCCATAAAATGAGCTCTGTACTTGCGGTAACAGGTAGGGTAATGCCTGTTACCCTTGACAATTTAACTTTAAAGGCCAGATTGAAAGATGGATCTATTGTAGAGGGAGAATCAAATATTCCCCAAAAAGCAATAGAAAGAAATAGCCCAATAGATAAAGTCTTTATAGAACCTAGAGGTGCTAGGGCATTAAAAGAAGCTGTAGAAGCCATAAAAGAAGCTGATGCAGTAATACTTGGACCGGGTAGCTTGTATACTAGTGTAATACCAAATCTTTTAGTTGGTGATATAGCTAGTGCACTGCAAAATACAAATGCTGTAAAACTTTATGTTTCAAATATAATGACCCAGCCGGGAGAAACGGATGGATTTTCTGTAGAAGACCACATTAGGGCTATATTTAATCATGTAGGTGCTCCTATAATAGATTATGTAATTATAAATGTAGGCAAAATAAATACAGAGCTAGAAGGAAAATATAAAGAAGAAGAATCTCATTTAGTTAAAATAAATGAAGATTTAGTAGCTTCTATGGGGGTAAAAGTAATTGAAGGGGATTTTATAAGTATTAAGGATGGACTTATAAGGCATAATTCTGAAAAATTAGCTTCCATACTTATAGAAACTATTATGGATAAAAAGCTGTTATTTGATAGAAAGAAGATAATAGAATATTTCTATTTATCAGAAAGATTAAAGGAAAATAAGAGATAAGTGGGAGATATATATGTCATTTTCATTGAAAGTAAAAAATGAAGTTTGTAGGTATTCGGATATAGATGAGGAAGAAGCTATAGCAGAATTGTCTGCTATAATGAAGGTTAGTGGAACTTTGATGCTTGGAGGAAATAGGCAGTTTAGCTTTAAGATAATTACTGAAAATGCTGCAATTGCCAGATTCATATTTAAGATATTGAAGGATATTTTTCATATACATACTAGAATACTGGTTAAAAGGAGTAATTCTCTAAAAAAAAATAATGTATATGTAATAATGATAACGAAAGATGCAGATGTAAGATTCATACTTAAAAAAGTAGGACTTTTAAAGGAAGAAGAAGATGTTTTTTCACTGGATTATAGTATATCAAAAAGTATTAGTGAAAATGAAAAACTAAAAAAGGCCTATATAAGGGGAGCTTTTTTAGGTGGTGGGAGCATAAGTAATCCAGAAAAAACATATCACCTTGAATTTGTAACCCATGACAATGATTATGCATTGGATTTGAGTAAACTTATAAATGGATATGGATTAAGTTCTAAAGTAATACAGAGAAAGAGCAGTTTTATAGTGTATATTAAAGAAGGAGAGCAGATAGTGGATCTTTTGAATATAATAGGAGCACACTCTTCTCTTTTGGAATTAGAGAACATAAGGATAATGAAGGAAATGAGGAATAACGTAAATAGATTGGTGAATTGTGAGACTGCAAATTTGAGCAAAACTGTTAATGCAGCAGTAAGACAAATGGAGAGTATAAAGCTTATACAAAAAGAAATAGGGTTAAGTAGGCTTCCTGAAAATTTAAGGGATATTGCAGAACTTCGGTTAAATTATCCAGATGAATCTTTAAAGGAATTAGGTGAAATGTTGAACCCTAAAGTAGGTAAATCTGGGGTAAATCATAGACTTAGGAGAATTGAAAAAATAGCAGATGAACTGAGAAAAGAAAGGTAGGCACAGATTATATGTCAAAACATGAGGATATAATCAAATACATACTTTCACTAGAAATTGGTACTAAAATTTCAGTGAGAAGTATAGCAAGTGAGTTAGGGGTTAGTGATGGAACGGCATATAGGGCTATAAAAGATTCAGATAGTCTAGGAATAGTAACTACTATTCCTAGAGTTGGAACTGTAAGAATTGAAAAAGTTGAAAAGAAAAATATGGAGTCCCTGACTTATGGTGAAGTAATAAATATAGTAGATGGAAGCTTACTTGGCGGAAAAAATGGGGTACATAAAATACTGCATCGATTTATAATAGGGGCTATGACTATAGATGCTATGAAGCAGTATATAAAAAAAGATTGTTTAGTCATAGTAGGAAATAGAGAAGAGGCCCAAAGACTTGCTCTTTTAAATGATGCAGGAGTTCTTATAACTGGAGGATTTGGATGCAGCAATCAAATAAAGAAATTGGCCAACGAAAAATGTCTCCCAATAATATCTACTAGCTATGATACTTTTACTGTAGCTAGTATGATAAATAAGGCAATTTCAGAAAATTTAATAAAAAAGGAAATAGTACTTGTAGAAGATATAATGCAAAGTAACCCTTGTTATCTTAATAACAAAGATACAATACTTAAGTGGAAACAGATGATGAAGGAATTTAATCATGACAGGTATCCTGTAGTAGATGATGAAAATAAAGTAGTAGGGATTGTTGTACCGAAGGATTTACCAAGTCGAGGATCTGATGACGAGCTTATAAGTAGAGTTATGTCTAAAGAACCCATTACGGTGACACCTAAAACTACAGTAGCTTATGCAGCTCATATAATGGGGTGGGATGGTATAGAATTATTTCCTGTAGTAAAGGGAAAAAAATTAGTTGGAGTTATAACTAGGAAAGATGTGATAAAAGCACTTCAGTACATGGCAAGGCAGCCTCAACTAGCAGAAACTCTTGAAGACTCCATCCTAAAGAAATTTGAATTTCAGGTTAAGGATGGTAGAAATTGCTTTACAGGAAGAATAACTGCAGAAATGCTAGATTCTATGGGGACAGGTTCCTGGGGTACCTTAAATATGATTTTGTCCACCATGGCAATTGTAATTTTAAGGCAGAAAAATAATGCCAATATACTTGTAGATAGTATAGCTACATATTTTATGAAACCCGTGCAAATTGATAATGAAATTACCATATATGTAGATATAATAGGAAAGGGTATAAATTACTGCAGAGTAGAAGTTAATATGCTCGATGATACCAATGATATAGTAGGAAAAAGTATTTTATCTGCAAAGATGATAAGAAGGTAATGTTTAATGGGTGAAGGAAAACATAAATGGGTGAGTTTACACCAGCATACGGAATATTCCCTTCTGGACTCTTCAGCTAAAATTCCAGAACTTATAGCTAGGGCAAAAGAACTTGGAATGGACAGTATGGCAATAACCGATCATGGTGTTATGTACGGATGTGTGGAATTTTATAAAGAAGCAAGGGCACAGGGAATCAAGCCTATAATAGGTTGTGAGATATATGTATCTCAGGGAGATATGACTATAAAGCAAAATAACGGAAAAAATGAAAACTATCATCTGGTACTTTTGGTAAAAAATGAAGAAGGATATCATAATTTAATGAAAATAGTATCCACAGCTTCTATAAAAGGATTTTACTATAAACCAAGGGTAGACCATAATTACTTGAAAAATCATAGTGAAGGGTTAATAGCACTAAGTGCTTGTATGAGTGGTGAAGTTCAATCCAATATATTAAAAGGAAATATAAATAAAGCTGAAGAGACAGCTTTGTTTTATAAAAATATTTTTAAAGATGGTTTTTATTTGGAAATTCAATATCATGGAATAGCAGATCAACTGAAGATAAATGAACAGTTGATTTCTATGTCTAAAAAATTAAATATACCTCTAGTTGCTACAAATGATGTGCACTATATAAAAAAGGAAGATTATAGGGCTCATGATATTTTACTTTGCATACAAACTGGCAAAACTGTAGATGAAGAAGATAGAATGAAATATCCTTCGGATGAATTTTATCTAAAATCCCCAGATGAAATGTATGACATGTTTTCCAATGTGCCGGAGTCTCTAGAGAATACGATTAAAATAGCACAGCAGTGTAACTTTGACTATGAGTTTCATAAATTAAAGCTTCCTAAATTCCCCCTATCGGAAGACATAGATCCTTATGAGTACATGAAAGATTTATGCTATAAGGGACTTTACAAAAGATATAAGGATGTAACAGACGAATTGAAAAGCAGGCTGGAATATGAGCTAGGCGTAATAAAGAAAATGGGGTATGTTGACTATTTCCTTATAGTATGGGATTTTATACGATTTGCCAGAAAAAATGGGATAATGACAGGCCCAGGACGTGGAAGCGGGGCAGGTTCTATAGTTGCTTATACACTTGAAATAACTAAAATAGATCCTATAAAATATAAGCTTATATTTGAACGTTTCTTAAATCCTGAAAGAGTTTCTATGCCGGATATTGACAGCGATTTTTGTTATGAAAGACGTGGAGAAGTAATAGATTATGTGGTAGAAAAGTATGGAAAAAACAGCGTGTCTCAAATTATAACTTTTGGAACTATGGCGGCTAAGATGTGTATAAGAGATGTAGGTAGAGCAATGAATTACAGTTATGGGGAAGTAGATAGAATAGCCAAAATGATACCTTCAGTTCCAAATATAACAATAGATAAAGCACTTGATATGAATCCGGAGTTTAAAGAAGCTTATGACAGTGAGTCAAGAACTAAAGAACTTATAGATATTGCTAGAGCACTTGAAGGACTTCCAAGGCATACTTCCACTCATGCGGCAGGAGTTGTTATAGCTTCAGAACCTCTTGTAAATTATGTGCCACTTCAAAAAAATGAAGATAATATAGTTACACAATTTACTATGAATACCCTGGAGGAACTAGGGCTTCTCAAAATGGACTTTTTAGGATTGCGTACTTTGACTGTTTTAAGAGATGCTGTTGAAATGATTAAAGAGGATAAGGGCATAGAAATTGACTTAGATACTATAGATTATGATGATAAAGCTGTTTACAATATGATAGGTGAAGGAAAAACTGTAGGGGTATTTCAGCTTGAATCACCTGGTTTTAGTTCTTTTATGAAGGAATTAAAACCAGATTCTCTGGAGGATATAATAGCAGGCATAAGCCTTTATAGACCAGGGCCTATGGCAGAAATACCCAAATATATTAAAAACAAAAATAATCCTGAGGGAATAGAATATGTAACTCCTCAGCTTGAACACATTCTTTCTGTTACTTACGGGTGCATAGTATACCAGGAGCAAGTAATGCAAATTGTAAGAGATTTAGCAGGATATTCCATGGGTCGAAGTGATTTGGTAAGACGTGCTATGTCAAAAAAGAAGCACCATGTTATGGAAGAAGAGAGACATAATTTTGTATATGGAATTGTAGATGAAAATGGAGAAATTCAGGTACCAGGCTGCGTACGAAATGGTATATCTGAAAAAATAGCCAATGATATATTTGATTCTATGATGGATTTTGCGTCTTATGCATTTAATAAGTCTCATGCTGCAGCCTATGCGGTAGTGGCATTTCAAACTGCATATTTGATGCACTACTATCCCACTGAGTTTACAGCAGCTATGTTAAATAGTGTAAAAGGGGATAGTGAAAAGGTAGCCTATTATATAAGGTTTGCCAAAAGTATTGGAATAGAAATAATGCCTCCAAGTATTAATGAAAGTTATACAAAGTTTACAGTAGAAGATGGGAATATAAGATTTGGGCTATCTGCTATAAAAAATGTAGGCGAAAATATAATAGATAGTATAGTTAGATCAAGGTCAAAACATGGTAAGTTTAAAGACCTGGTGGATTTCTGTAATAGCATAGACTTAAACTCCATAAACAAGAGGGTAGTAGAGAGCTTAATTAAAGCAGGTGCTTTTGACTGTTTTGGAGTGCTGAGGTCTCAACTTATAGCAGTGCATGAAAAAGTAATTGACAGCGTTACAAATTCTAGAAAAAAGAATATAGAGGGACAGGTGAGCTTATTTTCTCAGATTGAAGATAGCAGTGTAAGAATAAAGTATCCTTCCATAGAAGAATTTAAAAAACTAGATATGCTGGCTATGGAAAAGGAAATGACTGGATTGTACCTTTCAGGACATCCGCTGGATGAATATGCAAGAACATTAGAATTGCAGGCAGATACTAAAATATCTGACATAGTAGGTAGAAAGACTTTAGAAGATAATTTTGTAGAAGAAGCTAAAGTAAAAGATGGAGATAGAGTTATAGTTGGGGGGATACTTTCCGAAGTATCTAAAAAGATTACTAAAAATAATGATATGATGGCTTTTGCAAAGTTAGAGGATCTCTATGGAATTATGGAGATAATAGTATTTCCCAAAGTGTTTCAGAGATTCAAGAGCATAATTGAAGATGATTATATGATTATAGTGAAAGGAAGAGTAAGTGTAAGGGAAGATGAACAGCCTAAACTTCTCTGTGAAGTTATAGAGCCTCTGGTGAGAATAGATACGGAAAAACTTTATATTTTGATTGAAGATCAAGATATTTTAAAAGAAGCTTTAGAGAGAATTAGACCCGTATTTGTAAACTTTAAAGGAAATATTCCTGTATATTTGTGTACAAAAAAAGAAAGAAAAAAGTTTAGGCTGGATAGGGAATTATGGATAAAATCTGATTTAGAACTTATGTCTTTTCTAAGAAAAAGCTTTGGAGATAATAATGTAAAAATTATATAGATAAGAAGTATATTTTTGTGAGAAAACAACCAAAATACTAGAAGAAAGAGATTCTTATAATATTTTGGTTGTTAGAATTTTATTTGAATAAAGTTCATAATGTGGTGAAAAGTACATAATTCTATGCTATAATTAAGATTGTAATTGTGATAAATTTAGTTGGTTTTAACTAAATCGGGACATAAATAGTCCCTGCGGTCATAGGGGGTGTGCGTATGAAAACAATAGCTGTGTTAACAAGTGGAGGAGATGCTCCTGGAATGAATGCTGCTATAAGGGCAGTAGTGAGGACAGCTCTAGATAAAAATTTAAACGTAATGGGAGTTAAAAGAGGGTACAGTGGATTAATGAATGGTGAAATAGTACCCATGCAGAGAAGTAGTGTTGCAGACATTATACAAAGGGGAGGAACTATACTAAAAACTGCTAGATCTAAGGAATTTAAAACAGAAGAAGGAAGAAAAAGAGCAGTAAATATATTAAAAACATTTAAAATAGATGGATTAGTAGTTATAGGTGGAGATGGATCTTTTAGAGGAGCCCATGAATTATCTAAATTAGGAATAGCTACTATAGGACTACCTGGAACTATAGATAATGATCTGGCATATACAGATTTCACTATAGGATTTGATACTGCAGTAAATACCGTTTTAGATGCTATAAACAAGTTAAGAGATACTTCTACTTCCCATGAAAGAGTAAGTATTGTAGAGGTTATGGGAAGAAATTGTGGAGATATAGCTCTTTATTCGGGACTTGCAGGTGGAGCTGAAAATATAATTTTACCTGAAAAAGGATATGATGAACAAGAACTGTGTAAAAGTATATTAGAAGCAAAGATGAAAGGGAAAATGCACAATTTAATATTACTTGCAGAAGGTATTGGCGGAGCTGAAGCTTTAGCTGAGAAGGTTGAGGATATTACTGGCATAGAAACTCGAGCTACAAAGCTTGGACATATTCAAAGAGGAGGAAGTCCTACTTGCTCAGATAGAATATTAGCTTCAAGATTTGGATATAGAGCTGTTGAATTGTTAGAAGAAGGAAAGTCCTCTAGAGTTATTGGAATTAGAGGTGCAAAAGTCATTGATTTGGATATAGACGAGGCATTAAGTCAGCCAAGAAGGTTTGATGAAAAGCTTTATGAGATAGCCTATGCATTAGCTTAGATAATATTTTAAACCAATTTTGTGTTAAGGAGTGTGTTACTATGCAAAAAACTAAGATGATTTTTACTATTGGACCTGCAAGTGCTTCAGAGGAAGTTTTGTCAGAGCTTATTGAAGCTGGAATGAACGTATCAAGACATAACTTTTCTCATGGAGATCATAAAGAACATGAAGAAAGAATAAATACAGTAAAAAAACTTAGAAAAAAATATAACAAGCCAATAGCAATAATGCTTGATACAAAAGGACCTGAGATAAGAACAGGTAATTTTAATGGTGATAAGGTAGAGCTAAAAGAAGGAGATCAATTCACTGTTTATTGTGGGGAAGATGTTATAGGTGATAAAAGCAAATGTTCTATAACTTATGGCGAATTGAGTAACGATGTAAAAAAAGGCGACAGCATACTTATTGATGATGGTTTAGTTGGCCTTGAAGTTCAAAGTGTTGAAGCAAATAAAATAAATTGCATAGTTAAAAACAGCGGCATGGTTGGCAATCATAAAGGTGTAAATGTACCTGGAGTTTCTATATCTATCCCTGCCATAACTGAAAAAGATAAAGATGATTTGAAATTTGGATGTTCTATGGAAGTGGACATGGTAGCTGCATCCTTTATAAGAAAAGCAGCTGATGTGATGGCTATAAGAAAAGTACTTGAAGCAAATGGAGGACAAGATA
>DAIMMR010000446.1:0-3172 GCA_036720575.1 Clostridium sp. | reverse complement strand
CTGTTTAGGCTCAACTTTAAGTATGGCCTCTTCTTTAGTGATGAGACCTTCATCTACCATATTTACTGCTATTCTAAGTGCAGCCTGAGCTGTTCTCTTACCGTTTCTTGTCTGAAGGAAATATAATTTTCCCTGCTCTATAGTAAACTCCATATCCTGCATATCTTTATAATGATTTTCGAGTTTATTCGCTATACTCATAAATTGAGAATAACATTCTGGAAGGTCTTCTTTTAGCTTTGTTATAGGTTGAGGTGTTCTTATTCCTGCAACTACATCCTCTCCTTGAGCGTTTATGAGATATTCACCAAATATGGATTTTTCTCCTGTAGATGGATTTCTGGTAAATGCAACTCCTGTTCCTGAAGTCTCTCCCATATTCCCAAATACCATTGATTGAACGTTTACTGCAGTTCCCCAATCACCTGATATATCGTTTAACCTTCTGTAAATTATTGCTCTAGGATTTTCCCAAGATCTGAACACTGCAGTAACTGACTGAATTAATTGTTCCTTAGGATCTTGAGGAAAGTCTTCCTTTACTTCTTTTTTGTAAATATCTTTAAATTTCTGGATTATATCCTTTAAATCGGATTCATCTAAATCTGTATCGTATTTTACTCCTTTGGCATTTTTTACGTCATCCAGTACATCTTCAAATTCTCTCTTTTCAATTCCCATAACTACATCTGAAAACATTTGAATAAATCTTCTATAAGAATCATACGCAAATCTTTCATTTCCTGTCAGCTTTTTAAGTCCTATTACAGTATCATCATTTAATCCTAAATTTAATATAGTATCCATCATTCCCGGCATAGAAACTCTGGCTCCTGACCTTACTGAAACTAACAGTGGATTATCTATGCTTCCAAATTTTTTTCCTGTTGTCTCTTCCACATTTTTAAGTGCGTCATAAATTTCATCTATAACTTGCTGTGATATGGATTTGCCATCTTCATAATATTTGGTACATGCCTCTGTGGATATAGTAAATCCACCAGGAACGGGTATGCCAAGATTGGTCATTTCTGCAAGATTAGCTCCCTTGCCTCCAAGTAAATTTCTCATGCCAGCATTTCCTTCATTGAAAAGATAAACGTATTTCTTACCATTCATACAAACATCTCCCTTATAAAGTTTTTAACATTTTTGTATATTAACAGGATTTACCTGAATAATCGGTTTATTTACTTTCTCCTATCTTTACAAAAAGTCTTGTTATGTTGGTTTTGGATACTTTTCCTATAATTTTAAATGTCTGATTTTTAGATTTATCATAAGATTTTTCTACTACTGGAAGACTATCTACTTCATGCTCCATTATTCTTTGAGCTGCTAAATATGCAGGATCATCCTTCTGCACACATACTATATTAGGCATCCTTGTCATTATTACACCTACAGGTATTTTATGCATATCTGTGCTGCCAATAGCTATTTTTATAAAATCTTTTCTAGAAACAGCTCCTATCAAAACACCATTGTTTTCTATAAACAAAGTTCCCACATCATTTAAAAACAAGTATAGTATTGCATCATACACAGTAGTATTTTCATCTACCATTACTGGTTTTGACATTATATCTTTTACTTTTATTTCCATTATATAATCATATAATAAACTGTAAGAAGGTTTTTGAGAATATATATATCCAACCTTTGGTTTTGCCTCTAATATGCCTGTCATTGTAAGTATGGCTAAATCAGGTCTTAAAGCTGCCCTTGTAACATTCAATTTAGACGCAAGCTGTTCACTTGTTATTGGTGCATGTTCTTTTACTAATTCTATTATTTTTTCTTGCCTTGGTGATAATTTTATGATGTCCACCCTCTCTCTTCATAGTAAATCAATTAATTGTAAAAATATTTACTAAGAGGAATCTACAGTCTATAACTGCATTCTTAAAGCTATTATACCACATATATACAAATTAATAATATACCCTTCTTTGTTTTATTCAAAATTGTCAATATATTTTAAATTATATATGAGTTGTACCTAAAATATCTTTCAAATACAACTTAATAATAAAATTTATTGCTTATCACTACTTTTTTCATCATTTTCTCCATATCCTTTTTCATCCTCATCAATGTCATCAAATTTTACAGTATACTTGTATGAGTTTTTATCTTCATCCTCATTTTTATTAGCAAATTTATCTTTTACAGAAGATGCTGCATTAAAAACTTTATCTTTTACATCACTTACAGTGCTCTTTACTCCACTTTTTATTATCTTATCTACTACTTCTACACTTCCATCATCTTTTATTATCTCTATGCTTAGTTTTGTAAATACAGCAGTCAATATGCCTATAGCTATAAGTGGAGGCCATACAAGTGCTGTTAATGTAGCTGCAATACCTGCATTTACTGGAATATCAAGTACAGTTCTATCCTCTCTTCTTATTTTTATCCTAGTTACATTTCCCTTTCTAACCAAATCTTTTAACCAATCAACAAATTCGTCTTTTGTAGTATACATACTATCCTTAGTTGATTTTTCAGTTTCTTCTATATATATAAGTGCATCAACCACATTTCCTTCACAATTTTCTAAAGCTTCCTTTGCTTCGGCATAAGTTACTCCAGTTCTCTCTCTTATAATATCAATTTTTTCTAATGTTATTTCGCTCATAATTTTTCTCTCCTTTTCAATTTTTATTTTTTTCAAAACTTTGAAGGCAATTCAAAACGTCTAAACTTTTAGGTTTTCTAAAATAGTTTTGAGAAATAATTAATGTCAAAATTTTATATAGTTCTTTTTTTACATCTTCTGATAATATAACCTTATACACATTTTCTAAAGGAATTTTAGACAAATATTTGAGGGCACTTGAAGTAGCATATTTTATAGGTATACCATTTACTTTTCCACATTCACTGCAGACTCCGCCCAAATACTGAAGATTTAAATAATCAAAAGACGTAATTTTTTTTCTACATAGAGCACAACGATCAAAATTAAGACCATATCCTGTAATCTGTAAAATTTTTAGTTCAAATGCTCTGGCTAAAGTTTCTACATCAACTCCATGACTTCTTATAAGATAAAAAGAAGTAACCAGATATCTAAATAGTTGGCTGCTAGTTTCACCGTCATTCATTGCTATATCCGTAAGTTCACAAAAATAAGAAGCATAAGTTAAATCATTTAAATCATTTA
>DAIMMR010000445.1:0-3183 GCA_036720575.1 Clostridium sp. | reverse complement strand
GTTTAGATGAATTATCTAGGGGCGTAGCTACTGTTATCTCCCACTTTGATAGAAGAGGGAGTGTTACAGTAGGTAGCCATCAGATAAAATAAATTAAAACCATAAAGGAATAATCATACATTAACGATAATAAATAAGCAATATTTAATAAGGAGGAAGAAAAATTGAAAAAAATTATAAAAAAGGCTGCTTTGATTTTAACCTTTGTAATGATTTTATGTGTCTCTTATAATGCATTAAGTGTTTCAGCAGAAGAAGATTTTAAGGATATGGGAACTAAAGTTATAAGTAATGTTAATAAAGTTTGGACAGTGAAATTTACATCACCAGAAGATAGTAATTCTTTAAGCAACAATATTAGTGTTCAGGACCTTACAGATGGAAGCACTGTTAGTGTAAGTGCTTCACAAGGAGATGATGAAAATTCAATAAAGATCAATCCACCCTCTGGAGGATATAAATTGGAACATAAATATAAATTAACTATAGATAAAAATGTTAAGTCTAAAAAACAAGAAAATTTACCGAAAACAGTTGTATTACGTTTTAATGTAACTTCTAAGGACAATAATGGTTATACTGCTTCAGCAAATGTGGAAGTTTCTCGAGTTTGGTCTGGATTTAAAAAAATAACTGTCTCTACTACAAATTTGCCAGATGTAGTAAAATATAAAATAGAGGGCAATAATAATTTCTTTAATATTGGCGACACTGTAACTTTAATTTCAAAGGATATGCCGCAAATTTCTTTATATGATAATAAGGATAATTTACTCGGAACAGCTACATTGGATGCAAGCTCTACGAAAAACAACGTTAGCATGAACATAACTCTGGCAGATTAAAATGGTGCCTGTCACCGACTGGGAACAGAAATGCTCCGCTAAGGTGACAGGCACTATTTTAAAAAAGAACTATATGTGCTAAAATATTCTCATTATACTTTATAAGACTTGGAATGAATAGTATGCTGAAAAGGGAAAAAATACACATTAGAAAGGAAAAGAGAAATGAAAAAGGTTAGGATAGCATTGATGGGTCTTGGAAATGTTGGTGCAGGAGTTTGGACAATATTGAATTCTAATAAAAAGGAAATAATGAAAAGATCAGGATACGAAGTAGAGGTAGCAAAAATTCTTGTAAGAGATAGAAACAAACATAGGGATGTGGAAGTCCCAGATGAAATTGTAACTACGGATTTTAATGATATATTAGAAGATGACTCTATTAAAATTGTAGTTGAAGTTATGGGAGGTATAAATCCTGCAAGGGAATATATGCTCAAATGTATGGATAGAAAAAAGCAGATAGTAACTGCAAACAAGATGCTGCTTGCAACTGGTGGAGATGAACTTTTTGAAAAAGCAGACAGCAAAGGAGTAATGTTTAACTATGAGGCAAGTGTAGCTGGAGGAATTCCAATAATAAATGGAATAGATGAAAGTTTAACTGCCAATAAAATTGAAGAACTATATGGCATAGTAAATGGAACTACAAACTATATTTTGACTAAAATGCAGCTGGAAAAATTGAATTTTGATGTTGCCTTAAAACAGGCACAGGATATGGGATATGCTGAGGCTGATCCTACGTCGGATATTGAGGGATTTGATGCCCAATATAAATTAGCGATACTTTCATCACTAGCTTTTGGAACAAAAATTAATGTAGATAATGTGTATAGAGAAGGTATTACAAAAATTAAATCTGTAGATATAAGATATGCTAAAAAATTTAAAATGGTAATAAAGATGCTTGCTATTGCAAAAGAAAATGAGGGTAAGCTTGAACTTAAAGTACATCCAACCATGATTCCAGAATCACACCCACTTGCTAACGTATATGATTCATTTAATGCAATATTTATAAAGGGCAATGCAGTGGGAGATCTAATGTTTTATGGAAGAGGTGCGGGAAGCTTGCCAACAGGTAGTGCTGTAGTAAGTGATATTATTGCTATATTGAGAAGTAATGTGGATATAGAAAATTTCAATTCTGTAGTGAAAAATAATCTATGGCATAGAGAAATAAAAAATATAAAAGATTGTGCAAGTAAATTTTATATTAGACTTTCTGTAATGGACCAGTCAGGTGTACTTGGCGAAATAACCACAATTTTAGGAAAACATAATGTAAGTCTCCGCTCAGTAATGCAAAAAGGCAGGGAAGAGTCAAAGGATAAAGTAACTATAGTATTAATTACTCATAAGATAGAAGAATCAGAGATTGATTCTGCTATTAAAGAAATTGTTGATTTGAAATCTGTAATGCAAATAGACAATATTATAAGAATTGAAGATTTTAAATAAATTCAGTTTAACTTAAGGCAGTTGTTACTTGAAAAAGTTTTTTATGCAGCAGCTGCCTTAATAAATTTTTTAAAGTCCTATTTTGTGAAAAAATTTCAATCCTAAAGCAATCATTCCAGATGTTATCATAGGACCTACGGGAACACCGCCTAAAAAAGCAGCGGCAATTACTGCTCCCAAAATTAACGCTGGCATTACTTCAGTATGACCTTGTACAGTTAAATACTGCATGCCAAGACCACTTAAGTAAGTTGTAAAAAGGGATATGAGTAGGGCGAATATTCCAAGCCATGAGGTAAATACATTTCTAATACTTATATATTTCACACTTCCGTTTGCAATTGGAATTAAAATTGAAGCTACTAGTATCACTACTCCCCAAAATATTCCATTTTCCTGTAAAATTGGGAACACATACTTGTCTATATTAAGAAGTTTTAGAAATAGAAGTATACAGGCAGCTAAAGCTACGGAATTTGCTTTTCCAAGAACTGCAGCTGCTAAAATTATGACTAAAATTATAGTTGATTCCATTTAAATCATCTCCTAAAATATTATAAACAATGGTTATTATATAAAATATAGTAAAAGCAATAAAATATCAGAGCAATAATATATACTATTTATAACTTAATAAAATGCAATTTAGGAGAATAATTCATGGAAAATTATAATAATTTTAATGAATTTCCATTGAAAAAAGTTATTCAATTGTATAGTATAATAGTATATGTTTTGATAGAATAGTTATATTAGGGCTAGTTAATAGATATTAAAAATGTATTTTTAAGGGGAGAACTTGTTATGGATGATAGAATCGTAAACTTCGATGAAATTAAAAATAGAGCTAGGGAAAAAGATGTAGAGAAATTTG
>DAIMMR010000444.1:0-3194 GCA_036720575.1 Clostridium sp. | reverse complement strand
CATTGCTGGTTCATATAAATTTAAAGATTTTTTGCGATAGCTAAAAATCAACCTTCACTCTCAACTCTCAATTTTCAACTCTCAACTCAAAAAGCTTTGCTTCGCAATTTTCTTATTTTGTGATAACAGAAAATTATCCTCAATTGTCAATCGTACATTGTGCACTGCAGTTTACAAGTATCTTGTCTTTTTTTTATATATGGTATAAAATAGCATGTGAACGGGGTGTAGCGCAGATGGTAGCGCGCTTGCTTCGGGAGCAAGAGGTCGCAGGTTCAAATCCTGTCACTCCGACCATTGATATAGATGGGTTAATTGTGATTTAAATTTATTAGTGCTTTTAATAATACCCACCTTTTTCTCAAATTTATATAAAGTTTATGAAAATAAAGAACTCCAGCTTAATTTTAGGCTGGAGTTCTTAACTATTAATCCAATTAATTGCAATATAAAAGTTCTGAAACTTAAATATTCCAACTTTGAGGGCATGTATTCCTTTTATTTCAATTCATATTGAGTTTTAGCATCTACCTTTCCATCTTGAAAAGTTATGTTCATATTAGAACATTTATATATCACCTCATTTTAATGTTATACTTAAAATGAGGTGATATATAAATGCTTAAAAACATTAAAGGTGCTATTTTTGATATGGATGGTACTCTTATTGACTCCATGTGGATGTGGGAAAACATTGATGAAAACTATTTGGCAAGAAAAAAACTAACTGTTCCTCCAATCTTAAAAAGTGATATAGCACATATGAATTTTTATGAAACTGCCGAGTATTTTAAAAACAAATTTAATATTCCTGATAGTATAGAAGAAATTCAAAAAGAATGGTATGATATGGCGATTTATGAATATTCTCATAATATTTCACTTAAACCAGGAGCTAAAGAATTTTTGCTTTTATTAAAAGAAAAAGGTATCAAAATAGCTTTAGCTACAAGCAATTATAGAGAAATAACAAACGTATGTCTTAAAAAAAATAAAATATATAACTTATTTGACTCAATAATTACGGGCGATGAAGTTTCAAAAAGTAAAGCTTTCCCTGATATATATATTTGTGCTGCCCAAAAGTTAAATTTAAATTCAAAGGATTGTGTAGTTTTTGAAGATGTGCTGTGTGCCGTTAAAGGTGCAAAATCAGCAGGTATGACTGTAATAGGTGTACATGACCTATATTCTGAGTACCAGTGGAACGAAATAATAGATTATTCGGACATGCATATATCTAATTATAACGAATTAATGGAGACAATATAATTTTCATTTTTAATCACCTTATTGAATATACTAATATAAAAGTACTTAAATGAGGAGATTTAAAATGCTAGCTTTTTTATTCCTTCTAATTATAGCAGGAAATGCTGTTATTCTTTACAAATTTAATGATAAAGTCTCAGTCCAGAGAAGACAAATACTTTCTTTAAAGTATGAAAATGATGATTTGAAATCAAAATTATTAAAACAAACTCCCAAGAAAATAGACATTAAATACGTCACTCCTCAATTTTTAAATGCAGTAGTTACTATAAGTGGAACTCTTCATCTTTCACCTATTTCAAACTCCAGCATAGTTAATACTCTAAAAGAAAATACTTCTTTAAAAATTCAAGATAGTGCCCAAATTCAAAGTCAACTTTGGTATGAAGTTTTTTTGCCTGGGGACAACAGGCTGAATTCTAAAGGATGGATAAAATCTAATTATATAAGGATAATTGAATAAAGCCCTTCATTACTTAAAACTAGGGCTTTTTAACATTTCTATAATAATTTGATAACTCCATCTAAATATTCGGGTACACCTTTTATTATATCTTTCTTGCAGCAATATTTTAAATCATCATACAAATCTAGCTGTTGTATTCTTTTATAGTGAGATGCATTTTGTATAAATCCTACAATGTCTGGATTCTTTTCATAAACATATAATGCAGTTTTAGATATATCTGTAAGCTCTACCTCTGTTTTTTCCAATATGCACTTTATTATATATCCACTGCATATAAAATCGTCCATAGAAAATTGTCCACTTGTTCCAGAATTAACTATCGTTACATCATTTCTTAAGCTTACTAGCTTATCTGCCACCTTAGCTCCATTTATAAGGGCTCCTATTAGCATATTTTTTGCTGCAATACTTCTTTTTATTGCTCTAGTTCCATTAGTTGTAGTCATTATAAGAATTTTATCTTTTACAACTTCTCTAGTATACTCAAGCGGAGAATTTGAGCAATCAAATTCTGGTATTTTTAAGGCATTTCTCTCTCCTCCAAGTATATATTTTTCCCTATCTCTCCCTGCTATTTCTAGAGCTTCTTCTACAGTTAGAACAGGTATCACTGCCTTACATCCATTATCCATAGCAGTGGTAATTACTGAAGTCGCCCTTAGCATGTCCACTATTACCACGGATTTGTCTGCAATTTTCTCATCTTTTATATCATCTGCTGATATTATTACATCTATTTTCAACTTTGAATTTCCTCCTCTAAAAGTAATCACACATTATTTATATCTCAACTTTAGCACATACAAAATTTTGACTTAATATAAAAAACTTGTGAAGCAATATTTTTAAACTGTGTAAGTTGAGTAATTAACTATTTCATATTACTTCCACAATATATTCCCTGATAGATGTTCCTATCTTTCATAGTTTTATCTATGTCATTTAAAACTTCCCACTTTTTAAGGATCCATTTAGGTCCTATGAGTAAATTTCTAGGTGCATCTCCTGTTAGCCTGTGAATTACAATATCTGGCCGGGTATTTGACAGTGCTGAGCATATTACATCTACATAATCTTCTTGACTCATAAGCTTCAACTGTCCTTCGTTATACAATTTTACAAGAGGAGTATGTTCCATTAAGTGAAGCAAATGGAACTTTACTCCCTGTATATCCTGACTTGATACATATTTTACTGTATTCATCATAATGTCTTTATTTTCATAGGGCAGTCCCATTATTAAATGAACTACTACTTCAATTCCTATTTTTCTTAAATTTTTTACAGATCTTTCAAAGGTTTCTAATTTATATCCCCTGTTTATCTTTTCTGCTGTAAAATCATCGGAACTTTGCAGACCAAGCTCTACCCAAGTATAAATTTTATTATTAAATTTCTCAAGTAATTCCAGCACATCATCTCCAAGGCAATCAGGTCTAGTAGCTATTGCAAG
>DAIMMR010000443.1:0-3197 GCA_036720575.1 Clostridium sp. | reverse complement strand
TTCTGTATGCAGTAATTCTTACTACTTTTGCCTACTAAAATTATACTCTAAGAATATCGAATATATGGGATTTAAATAGAAAATTGCATTTAAAGTAGATTTTGAATGTTTAGCTGCTCCATTTTTAGTATATGATGCAGCAAATTTTTTATTACATTTATAGAGGCTAGGGATTCTTCTCCATTTCTATATGTTATATGCTGCATTAATTTCCATAACTCACTGTTTATATTGTCTATTTCGTTATGATTTGAAAAAATTGATACCTTTGGTGAATATTTTCCCCACTGAACCATGAAATCCTCATAATTTTTATGGGCTTCATCCCAGGAATTTGATTCAATAGATTTTTCTATTTTTATGTTCGAACTTTCTAATTTATTACATATCGTATTTAAATATTGTATTGAAAATAGTATAGATAACATCATCAATATAAATAGGGTGAAAGATGTTATAGAACTTTTCATTTAATCACATCCTGTGTATTTTTTTCTTTTAGCTGGTAATAAAATTTCCCTTTTGAATCCAGTAAAGCTATTAATATGTTTTTAGTGGAAACTATGCTGTTTTTTTTCATCATTTGTTTGAGCCAAGCTTCATCTTTTTTTGCTATAATTAAGTTTTTGAAGTTTATTTTACCATCCATTATGAGTGTTATGGGTAGTACATCCTGAGAAGATTTTATTTTTAAATCTGTTTTAGTTACAGGGGTAAGTTCGGTTTTAGGTACAACAGAAAGTTGACCGCTGGTTTCAAGTATGGCATATTCTACATCGGATAAATTATAATATCCCTGCATTCTCAATTCTTCCATTAAATCATTTATATTGAATTTTTCATCTTTTAATTTTTTTAAATCCAGCTTTCCCTTATCAATTAATATGGTTGGTTTTCCACTAAAAAATAATCTTATTTTTTCACTCTTAAGCTGGAGCAGCGCTAAAAGAGATTGTAAAGTCAAAAGAGTTATTATTGGAATTATACCGTGAATTATAGAAATTCTAGTATCTTGCATTGGAAGAGAAGCCAATTCGGATATCATTATTGCTACAGCTAATTCAAAAGGTTCCATTTCACCTATCTGCTTTTTACCCATAAGTCTCATGGATATTACAACTAGTAAATATAAGATAATAGTTCTAAAAAGTACTATGAACATAAAATACCACCCTTCAAGTCGCAAATTATATATTGAAAATATATATCTATTTATATATTTACATTAATACAAAAAAATATAAGTAAAAACAAGAACATTTTAGAATAAATATGAAGTATAATGATAGTAGCACTTAATTTAGTAGGATATTTAAGCCAAAGGGGATGAATTATATGGGGAAGGTAAGCACTAAATTGATGTACAAAGATATTTGTGAAATACAAGAGAAAGACAGAAAAGATGTATTAAATCTCAAAGTTGGTCAGAAAGATATATTGGTTAAAAAGGGAACCAGTTTGTATAAAATATTTAAGGACAATTATCCTGTACAAGACATACCTGTGGTACTTGCGAAAGTCAATGAAGAATATTTTGAACTTACTAATTCATTAGAGAAATCTGGGACTTTTAAGATAGTAGATATAAGGGACAAGTTAGGAAACAAAACCTATGCAAGAACACTTCAATTTGTTCTTATTAAAGCTGTATATGATTTATTTAATGGGGCAAAAGTTACTATAGAGCATTCTTTAAGTAAAGGTATATTTGGGGAAATTCATAAAGATACTCCCCTTTGTGAAGAAGATATAAAAAAGATAAAAAAGAAAATGGAAGAGATAATAAAACAGGATATACCTATAAAAAAAGTAGGGATGACTAAGGAACGTGCAATAGAAATTTTCAGAAACTATGGCATGGAAGATAAGGTAAGACTTTTAAATTATGCAAATACAAATGAAGTAAAATTATATGAATTAGATGGCAGATACGACTATTTTTATGGTTCTATGGCATTTTCTACGGGAGTATTGAAGGTGTTTGATTTAATGTATTATGAACCAGGATTTATATTAAGGTATCCTGTGGAATCTGATCCTTATAGTTTGCCTAAATTTGTAGAGTATAAAAAATTAAGTAAGATATTTTGTGAAACTGAAAAATGGGGAAATATACTTGAAGTAGGAGATGTAGGATCTCTAAATTATAAGGTCGAAAATAAAGAGATTGCATACATGATAAGGGTAGCGGAAGCACTTCATGAAAAGAAAATTGCCTATATATCTGATATGATAAGTGAAAGAAAAAATGTAAAAATTGTTTTGATTGCAGGCCCAAGTTCTTCTGGAAAAACTACTTTTTCAAAAAGGCTTTCAATACAATTAAGAGTCAATGGAATTATACCAGTTCCAATTTCATTAGATGATTACTTTGTAGATAGGGATCATACGCCAAAAGATGAAAATGGAAATTACGATTTTGAATCTATATATGCCCTTGATTTAAAACTTTTTAATGATGATCTAGGAGCACTTATGAGGGGAGAAGAAATTGAAGTACCTACATTCGATTTTAAAACAGGATGTAGAAAATGGGTTGGTAACAAGTTGAGGCTGCCAGAAAAAGGTGTAATTGTAATTGAAGGAATACATGGATTGAACGAACTTCTTACTTCTGCCATTCCAAAAGAAAATAAATTTAAAATATATATAAGTGCTCTTACTCAACTAAACTTGGATAATCATAATAGAATAGCTACTACTGATGTGAGAATTATAAGGAGAATAGTTAGAGATTCTCTTTTTAGAGGCTATAGTGCGGAAGATACTCTAAAGATGTGGCCTTCTATAAAAAATGGAGAAGAAAAAAATATATTTGTATTTCAGGAAAATGCAGATGTTATGTTTAATTCTACGTTAGTGTACGAACTATGCGTGCTAAAGGATTATGCACTTAAAGAATTGGATCATATAAATAGCTCTAGTCCTGTATATTATGAAGCATTGAGACTTAAAAGTTTCCTCCATTTCTTTAAATCAGTGGATGTTAAGTTTGTACCTGATAATTCCATTTTGAGAGAATTTATAGGGGGAAGTTGTTTCTATAGTTGATAACTTAACTTTTGCACATATAAAATTTTGACTTAATATAAAAATATTGCGTCGCAATATTTTTGAAAAGAACAAAGTTCAAATAACAAAGAACAAATAAAGATGATTTCCATCGTACCTCAGGAAATCTATAATTTTAATATTTT
>DAIMMR010000025.1:265-21015 GCA_036720575.1 Clostridium sp. | reverse complement strand
CATATTCTTCTACAGATAAATCCCCACTTGATGGCTTGTATACAAGATCATGTTCAACTTCAGCCCATGCATAGATAAGAACTGAAGCAACTTGTATTTCTATTTGAGCTTGGACATATCTTTTTGATGTTTCAGAAAGCAGTTCGTTCTTTAAATTTAATGTATAGTGATTTGCCGAATATCCTGGAAAAAGCTTTTGATATGTTTGATACGAAGGTCCTTTTTTCTCTGGAAAAATTTTTGTATGTAACACATTGAAATTTGATCGAATAAACTTATCAACTTCATCCCTATCTCCTGGAAAATAAATTGCGATTCTTACTCCAGCTAAATCTACAATATCCTTGTAAATATCTTCAACTCGTTTATATTTTTTTGTTTCATTTCTTTTTTTTAATTTATCTTTCAATCTATCTAGCCTTTTCACACGAAATGTAACAACCGCCCTTATTCCATTTCGCTCTAAGCCATTTTCACATTGTTGAGCACATAACTTGGCTGATTCCAAATAATAATCATATTCCCTCAAATATCTTTCTAAAAATTTATCAACTACATTCATTTTGAATTTCCCTTCTTATTTATCACATTGCATTAATAGTGAATAGCCGAAATTTTCATTACAGCCATTCCATAAGAAATAATGCTTTCTGATCCCTCATTTAGATTTAAACCATTTTCATTTATTCCATCATAGCAAGCACCAGTTTCTTTATCAATTAAAGACAGATTTTTTGAATTCTTACCTTTATACCAATTGAAACATTTTAAAGCATTAAGGAGACAGTCCTTATTTTTAATGTTTTGTGGAACAAAGGTGCTTGATATTGTACGCCCTAAAGCCCATAAACACCTTCCAAAACAGTCTTCTGACCCCTGAATTTCAATAAACTCCCTTTGATAGTTCATAAAATTCTTAAACATGCCATTATTATTTAGTGCATGATGAATGAAAGACAAATATTTACAAATAAGATTTAAGTATTTTTTTCTCTAAACTTTTCATACAGCATAACTGCAAGTATAAGTGCTCTTGCATTATCATCCGTTGTATATCCATGATTTCGATCTGGTGCTCCATACTTACTATGTTAAAAAATACCTACATCATCAGTAAATGCAAATAGGTAATTTACGAAGTCCATATCTTTATTTTGCCCTGACATTAAACTACTCCTATTTCTTGATGTAGCATTATTGCTTTCAAGAAGACATCTGTATAGTGTTTTGCAACAATATTCCAATACATTGTTTTACCAAGCTTAATCGTATTTTTTTCCATCCTTATCTTTTGTTCTGGATTTTGTAGAATATATTTTAAACATTTAAAAAGAGAATCAGAATTTTTAAATTCAGCAAGTAATCCACGTTCTTCTGAAAGCATTTCTTTAGCGTAAAGATAAGGTGTAGAAATAATAGCCCTACCATAACCAACGGCATAAGCTAGCGTGCCACTGACAGCCTGGTCTTTTGATAGATACGGTGTCATATAAATATCTGACATTTGTAAATATTGGATAATTTCATTTTTAGTAAGGTATTTGTTAATAAATTTTACATTTTTTTCAATATGATATTTAATAACAAGTGCTTCTAACTTTTCTCTGTAAAATTCATTCTTTTGATCTGGGTGAGTTCGACCAAGAATTAAATAAAGAATATTATTGTTTACGGTGGAAATTTTTGATATGGCTTCAATAGCATATTCAATACCTTTCCCTGGACTTAAAAGACCAAAAGTGCTTATTAATTGCTTATCCTCATAGCCAAATTGTTTTTTTAAAGATTGTCTAGTAGGAACAAGCTTAACAGGTACACCATGATGAATTACTTCAATTTTGTATGGAGAAACTCCATATATAGTTTGTAATAATTTGCTAGTGTTTTTTGCCATTGTAATGATTTTTACACTTTTGTCAGCTAATGTTTTGATTATTAATTTTTGTTTGTCATTTGGTTCTGTTAAAATCGTATGGAGAGTAGTAATTACTGGAATATCTATGTTATTCAATAAATCCAATATATACTCACCATTATCTCCACCATAAATACCATATTCATGTTCTATTACTAATAGATCAATATTTGAAAGGTTTAATTTCTGTGCAAGCTCCTTGTAATCCTTTTGATTATTTTGATTAATCTCATATATTACTTTACTGCTATAGTCTCTGTGTTTGGAATTATTTACAGCAATAACATTGGTATCTACTACACCATTAGCATCTATAGCATTTATAAGGTCTTGGGTAAATGTAGCAATGCCGCATTCTCTAGGTGGAATTGTGCTTAAAAAAGCAATATTTAACAGTTTGCTATTTAGCATTTAATATCTCCTCCTATATAAATTAATAACTGTTTTATAGGTTATAAAGTTTAAAATTAAATAATATCACGATTTTCTATACCTTTTTTATGATGAAATTGGCAAGGTATATTCTGGCGTTGTTTTAGTCTCACCAAATTCAATGTTCAACCTATTTTTATTTAGAACTTCAGTTTTAACAGTATTCATATTGATAATAGAATTTGAGTTAAGAATAATACGTAAAAAGGTGGAATTATTTTCAATATTTATTCTGTCCCAAACAATAGAGCCGATGATTATGTTGTTTATTCCTACTCTGCAATTATTACCAATGACAGTATTAGGGCCAATAGTAGAATAAGGTCCGATTTTAGTGTTTTCACCTATATACACAGGACCAATAATTTTAGTAGTAGGATGGATTATTGTATTTTTGCCTATAAATATGTTCTGATTTTCATCCTTAAATTCTGTCAAAGGGCAGATTCCACTTAAAATATCTTGATGTACCTGTACATATTTTTCAATAGTTCCTATGTCCATCCAATATCCATCACTTTTATAAACTGCAATAGGATACCCTTTTTTTAGTAGTAACGGAAATGTTTCTCTTTCTATTGATACTAGCTGTGAATCAGGTATTTCCTTTAAAACATTTGGTTCAAATATATAGATACCAGCATTGATATAGTTTGATTTTATCTCTGAAAGCTTGGGTTTTTCAGTAAAGGATTCAGCATAGAGATTCTCATTATATTCAATAACACCATAGGCTGAAGGATTTTCAACTTGCGTTACTGCAATTGTAACTGCTGCACATTTTTCTTTGTGAAATTTCATCATATCTACAATATTAATATCACTTAATATATCAGCATTAAATATGATAAAAGTGTCATTAAAAAATTCTTCAGTGTTTTTAATTGCACCGCCTGTACCTAAAGGAATGTCTTCACATATATAATGGATCTTCAATCCTAATTTTGTGCCATCACCGAAATATTTTTCAATTTTTTTTGGCTTATAACATATACTAAGTATAACTTCATCAACACCACAGGCTTTCAGTTTTAACATGTTTCTTTCTAAAAGTGGTTTTCCCATCATTGGTACCATAGGTTTAGGTAAATCATCAGTTAATGGTTTTAATCTGGTTCCCATTCCACCTGCAAGAAATAATGCTTTCATAAGTTTTCCTCCTTAATAATTAGTTTTCTAAAGCACACTTCTTTGGTAAAAGTGTCATTATAGATTATTCTTTTGTTTTTAATCATCTTCACTAGGTTCTGGGCAATTGTTCATATATTGAAGCAACTCACATAAATTGGCAGTTGCAAGTCCAATACAGGAATCAGCTCCACCATAATACATACGGACTATGCCAGTAACCTCATCCAGTATCCATCCGCAAGGAAATACTACATCATTAACATCTCCGAACTTTTCATAAGGTTCTTCTGATCCAAAAATCCATTCATTACTTCTTTTTAAAACCTTTGATGGATTTTCTAATCTAATGGATGTATATCTGTTTCTGCTTGAATAGTTGGTCCTTTATCAAATATCCAATTTGATACTCCATCTTTACTTATTGCTTTTGATAAATGTGAAAAACCTTTTCTATCTTCCACTCTTGCAAGTAATAAGGTATTGTTTTCAAATATAGTTGCTCCTGGATTAAAAATAGTATGAGCAGGATAAGGTAAATCTTTTGAGGTTATAATCGGATTTTTTGAATTTCTTTTAAAAAGCTCTGGATATGAACTGTCTTTTGAATTTAATAATGTTGGAGTGTAATTTATCATACTAAAAAAAGCCTCCTTAACTAATTATTATATGTGACATTAAAATCAGTTGGTGCTTCGTTCGTTAGACGATATTCAATTAAAATAGTATCTTCACAATTGAGTGCTATTTAACTCAGTATACCACACTAAATTTTTATTAGCAAGCAATTGAAAAATTATTAAATTATTCCACAATCCCCGTGGCAGCTGTCAATAATTACTATAAAATATTATCACTAAAATTTTCTTCTTCCATTGTAATTAAATCCTTGTTAATTTCATTTTTCAAAAATATATGTTTACGATAAAACCTTACAAATTCAACTGCAAAATAAATAATACCAAGAAAAGTTAATACACAAATGGTGTAAATCACTGATGAAGCCAGACTTTTATACAATATCGCGGACAAAACATAAAAGCCTATGCACAAAAGAAAAAAAGTAATCTGCCCATAAGATGATTTTAAAGATTCTTTTAGACAAAAAATAAGTGTTTTCATACTATTCATTTACCATATATCCAATACCTTTCTTTGTGACTATCAACTCAGGTAGTCCTATATTTTTAAGTGTCTTTCTTAAACGAGCGATATTTACAAACAAAGTATTATCACTAACAAAACAGTCGTTATTCCATAGCTTTATCATCAAATCTTTTTTTGAAATGGGACACCCCTTATTTTTCAGCAAAAGTTCCAGAATCTTAAATTCGTTTTTTGTTAGATCTACCTTTTGACCATTGTATGAAATTGCATTTTCGTCAATCAATAAAATTAAGCCATGGTGTTCAATCATATTATTTTGTTTTTGAAAAGTATAGGTTCTCCTAATCAACGCTTGTATTTTTGCCATCTGCTCTGTAATACTTAAAAAATCCTTTATATAGTCAACTTCATAACCCCAATCCTTTAATGAATCACAAAGCAACTCAGCGATAGAACTGTCATCTTCAACAATTAATATTAACAGATGTTTTAATCTTAGTTGCTGATTGAGGGAATTGTAAATTACCAACTTTTCCTGAAATTTCATTTGCATCTGAGAACAACATAGATAAAGCATCGCTTGCATTATAATCAATTCTTGTGCACCTATGTCCATCTTTATCACTAAATTTTAAAATGACGCCATATGAACTGCTAACTCCAGGTATTTGATATATATCTCCCCCATCACTGGTTTGTCCAATTTTTTGCCCATTTATTGGCCCGCATCTGCCATCTACAGCATATACTTGTTTATTCCACACAATTTTACAAGGAATAACTGTATGGCTATGGTTAGGAATCGTATCTGATTCAAGATCATACCATCCACCTGTAACACTTTCTTTCCATTCTTTTAATTGTTCCGTATCATTAGGCCTAGAAGGATAGCCATAATATGCAAGTTCTTCATCCAAAGCTGTAAATGGATTCCAATCTGTTGGAGGTAAATGGGCAAGTATATCTTCCTGACTTTGAGTCGAGAAAATTTTAGTAACATCCTCTGAAGCCGGACTTCCCTTCAATGACTTAACATTCTTATTTATAGTTATTTTATAAACTTCACCAGGTGTATATTGGACTTTAGGAGTTACTGTAACTGTTTTGCAATCATTATTCAACCTTAAAATAGTATCAATCATTTTTCCACTAGCATCTGTTATAGTTATGTTATTATATAATGTTTTATCATCCATTTTCGCATTAAACTTTATATTCCATATCTTATTAATAGATACACCATTTTGTTGCGGCAGCTCCTTAGCATAAGCACAAGTATATGCACAAAATGGCAACATCAGCATAAATAAAGATGCAATTGTAATTGTTTTTAAATTACTCATCACTAGTATACTTCCTTTCACTAAATTTTAATCTGTATTTTTTCCTATCAGAATCATAGCATCTATTAAACCAGGATAACCCACTTCTAAATAGGCTGTATATTCTAACTACTTTATTCTTTATTTTCTTAGTTACTCCTATTATTTTGCTCTTCTTATTTTTAGAACAATCAGCACCTAATACTATACAGTTATATTATAGCTTGAAATTCAAAAGCTTCTTTCCTTATTAATACCATTTTAGTACTATAACTTTAATCATATTTTTCTTTCGTCTCAGCTATCAACTCTGGTAATTTACGAGTTAAAGTCATCATATGTTTTAACTTATTACCTGCTGATTTATCCTCTGCCATATCATAGTTCACACTTTTGGTTAGTTCATCTATATAAGGTATAATCTCAGGTTGTGTAACAGAATACGCATTTACAGATTTAAAAAGGCAGTCTCTACCAATTCCCCACCTGTCCGCTAAATCATTAACATCGGCTTTCAATTTATTCTGTTTCCAAATATCAAAGGCCTCATCAAAATTTAAGTTGTAAGGCAAATTCCCAGGTTTTAATTCAGTATCTACAAACTCTTTTAAGAGATGTGCTTTATTATCTTCACCCATATCACTCAGTTCTTGAATTTGCTCATAAATTATACGCAAGGTTTCCCCATCTACTGTTTGCATACCATCTACATTGCTCACCTTCGAGCCAATCAATTCAAGTATATGAGCTGTATCAATTACTTGTGTTCCTGCTAACTTTGTTTTTCCAATAAGAGGTTTAACAATGTTTGGTATGGGATCACTTGTCCCACCTTTACCTATCAAATTTTTATATGCACCTCTATATTTTAACCAAGTATGCTCATCCATACCAAATGTGCCATCATTCCATTTATATTCATAATATTGCTCCACTAAATTCAACTGTTCGGCTGCATCTTTAAAAGCAAGAATAAACTTGTCTTTCTCTTCCTTGTGATCTTTTATTTCTTGCCACTGCGAAGGATCTTTAAGTGACCTAACCATTTTCAAAGCATTTATCTTGAATTTTTCAACCGCTACCTTATATGTATCAACGATTGCTTTGCTATTGCTGCCTCCACTACCATATAATTTCAACGCAATTTCTACTGCTTCTTTTGTAAGCCTTGGATACTGAAAGTTCACAATTGTTCCAAATTCTTTATCCTTTCCAAATACACGATTTGTACGGGAATATGCCTGGATTAAGTCCTGTAGTTCCAATTTTCTATCAACATACAGTGTATTCAATCGTTTAGAGTCATATCCTGTGAGTAATTGCTTTGCAACAATCACAAGGTCTATATTCTTTTTATTACGTCCACTTCCACCACGGGCTGCACGTTCCACTATATCCTCAAAATATGCATTCTCACCATGCTTTTTATCACCGGCAATAAAGTCAATACCTGTAAACTCAGAGTAATCCTTAAACATTCCTTCAATAATTACTGGTAAAATATTATAAGTATCATTATCATTTTCATTTCCAAAACTGAAGGTCATGGCGATATTTAGTTTTTTTCCACGTTCATTTAATTGCTTCTTAAATTCATCATAGAAAGCTATTACTCGCTTTTTGTACTCAACTGTTAGAATAGCATTAAATTCTCTTTCTTTAGACTGATTATCCCAGTTATTTAATATTTCCTCAACAACTCTTGGAATATGTGTTTCATCTTGATAAGTTAAAATGTTTCTTTTTTTAGCCTGCCTTTCCACTTCTGTTTCAGGCAATGCTTGTACCTTATGTTCAAGCTCTCTATCTGAAAGCTCTGGGTGCTCTTCTTTCATTTTTTCTACTAACTGTTCTCTTAAATCGTCATAACTTTTAAATTCACCAGTATTGATATAATCCACATAAAACCCTAAAACATTTCCATCTGAAATTGCCTCGTCAATGGTATATTCATGAAGTTTCGGTCCAAATAGCTTTTCCGTAGTGTTAATTACTTCACTTTTCTCATTTATTTTACCTTTAACATTATTCTCATCAAATAAAGGTGTTCCCGTAAAACCATAGAAAAGGCCATTTTTCCTAAAATGATTTTTAATTGTCCCCATCATCTGACCCATTGTTGTTCGATGAGCTTCATCTATAATAAATACAATTCTTTTATCTGCCACTGTATTGTCCTTAGCTTCTTCTAATTCCTTTACAAGTGCATTGAGTTTAAATGTTGTTGTAACTATAATTCCTGATTTCTGTGATTTAAGCTGCTTTTTTAATTGATAAGTATGTTTTGTGTCATCCACAGTTACTGGCTCATAAGCTGCATATGCCTTAAAATTATCGCTAGTAGTCCTATCCAATTCACGTCTATCAACTAAAAATACTACCTTATCAAACCCTGCACGGGTAGATAAAAACAAGGCTGTCTTAAAACTAGTAATTGTTTTTCCAGAACCAGTTGTATGCCAAACAAATCCTCCATGGGGTATGCCATTATTATCCCATCCAAAAGCAGCACCTTCCACAGCCTGCAATGCGTAAACTTGATATGGTCGCATTAGCATATGTTTCCTGTTTTCTGCTTCTTTCGCCTCATCAATTACCAGATAATCTCCCACCATTTGATGTGCCATAGGTATCATCAAAAAATGTTGAATCACTTTTTTCCAATCATTTATCGGTTTATTCTTTTTATCTGCCCAATGGAAAACAAAGGCTGGATTAAAATCATTAATAGATTTTGGTGTTGCAAAATAACGAGTTTCAATCTCCGTAGTTATTACCATCATCTGTGAAAATGCCATGAAGTTATTACAGTATTCACCATACTTATAATACCTCTTAAACTGTTCATCCCCCTTTTTGCAGAGCCACCATGTTAAGATCCGCAAATAACAGTATCAGTGCTTTAATATTTTTACTTCTTTCATTTAAATTGCTGCCTAAAGCTGTGTCTGTAAGGTCAAGAGTGGAACTAGAGAAAAGCCCCTTAAAATCACTTGCGTCACCGGATACAGCTATTGTTCTTTCAAAATTATTAAGGCTATCTGAAACCTTTTGGACTTCAAAATTTCCCGAATTAATATCTTTAAGCCATGTTTGATAAAGATATTGTGGAGATACATAATACCCTAAAACATCTTGTATCATTTTTTCAAGGTCATCTCCATACTCAATCTTAGCCTTAGCATACTCATCTACTAACTCATTTTCTGATAGTTGTCCTAATCCTGCAGTTATTTTAAAAGTCTCTAAGGTTTTATCACTTAAAAATTTATAGAACATGAGCCCAAGCATATAATCCTTATAGCGGCTTGCATCCATGGATCCTCTTAATTCATTTGCTCCATCCCATAATCTTCTTTTAATCTCTTCCGATGTAATCATCATTATGCCTCCGATTCTTAAATTCTACTATTTAATTCTTCTACTACCTTTAACTAATAATGTCAGTACAAATATAATTGTTCATTTATTTATCTTCAATCAATGATGCAGATGTTATTGCTCATATTTCAAATTTTCATTCAGCCCCTTAAAGGACAAATAATAGAGTGCCTCTCTGGCAACTCTGCTGTCTTTTTCAGTAAATCATTGTTTTAATTAACCATCTTTTAAAAATTTATGTAATTAATTTTATATTTGGTTATTTACTCATCTATGTAATTTAAAATTTTCTCTAATAAAATAATTAACACCTTATATTGATTAAAAATAACAGATACTCACCTTACAGCGTTTGAATATACTCGTATAAAGCATACCAAAATAGATTAAAGAAGAAAAGAAATACAAACGAAGGGACAAATTGTCTTTTATTATAAACTATGCACAAAAATACAAATACAATAGTTATAAAAAGCACTGTATTATAAAGAACAGGTATAATCTTTTCAAACATTTCAATTCTCTTTTTACTCATAAAATTATCCTTCTAAATTTAGTTTTTTCAAATACTTTAAAGATTCCAACTGGTCATTTGGGTATCCTTCCAAAATAAAAGCACCTTTATAATTAAAGCTATTCAAAAATTTAATTTCTTCATCCCATTTAATTGAACCCAAGTCCCCATTTCCAATTGGCCAGTGGATATCAAATAATTGGTCATTGTCATGTACGTGTATACTTCCTAGCCTATAGTAAAATTTACGAAGTATGTCAATGCCATAACCACAATGAAAGTTTACAAAGACCGCTTCCATGTTACTAGCGAAATCAATAGTTTTATGGGCTAGTTCTATCCATGTATTCCTTACCACTTCAACTGATTCAGCGAAGTTGAATGGATAAGCATTAATACCAATTTTCCATTTTCTAATGTTATATATGGCATTTACATCTCTCCTAAGTACATTATAATTTTATTATTAAATATAACTTAATTATATCACCTACCAGATAAATTTACCATTTATCTGTATGTTATGATCGTGTCAATTTTCCTATGTCAAATAATATTTTTGAAATAATCTTCTTTATCTAAAATTACCTTATACCCATCAGATAAAGCCCTAAAAGTTCCATCATCTAATGGTCTTTCGACGCAAATAGGAGTAGTTATTCCGAACTCTACTTCTAATTCACTGTCAGCATACCAAACTCTAATCGAAGTAACTCTACCCCAATTTTCTTTTTTGCATTCTTTTACTTTTCCAAAGTCATTAATAAAATTAATGATTTTATATCCTCGTTTTGATTTGCCCATTGTTTTATGCTATTTAAAAAAGATGAAATATCCATTTTAACCTCCATTTGACTTTAAAGTTGCAATTTTGTACTTAGTATCAGTTACTTTAAATATTTTTTTCATTCCAGGTGTTAAATATATCTTTTTATCAGATGTTATCCATAATGCATCTATTCCCTTAAAAGACTGGATAAGCTTTAATCCCTTATTAACTCCAAGAACAAATAAGCTATTTGATAATGCATCACCATCGATGGAATAATCAGATACAATTGTTGTTGCTATTATTCCATTATTAGCTGGATAACCTGTTAGAGGGTTGAAAATTTGTCCATAAGTTTTTCCGTTTTTTACAAAGAATCTCTCATAATCACCTGCTGAAACTACTGATTTATCTGTATTAGTTATAACTCCTATAAATTCGCCATTATTACCAAGAGGATCTTGTACACCAGTTCCCCATGACTTACCGTCAGGTTGATTGCCAACATTATATATATTGCCTCCAAGATTAATAATTGCAGATTTTATATTGTATTTTTTACATATTTTTTTTAATTCATCTGCACAATATCCTTTTGCTATTCCTCCAAAATCCATTCCCTGACCCCTCGTTTTAGTTTAATACTGTTCTAAAATATAAATTTTTTATCATTTATAGTAAAATAAGTGCAAATGCCAACCTTATAATGGTTTAACACTTGCACTTATACAGTACCAAAGCTATATTTTTTTAATAATAAATTTAAATGAGCGATTCATACAAGCTTATTAAATCTTCAACGCTTGTTTCTTTTGGATTACCAGGTCTGCACGCGTCATCATAAGCAGACTGTGCTAAGAAAGGAATATCCTCTCTCTTTACAATATTTTTTAAGTTTGTAGGAATTCCAACATCTTGGGCTAGTTTTTTAACAGCATCTACAGCGGCTTTTCTGTATTCTTCTACACTCATGTTCTCAGTTCCTGTAACTCCCATAGCCTGTGCTATATATTTGTATTTATTGCCAGTTGCTTTTGCATTATATTCCATAACAGTTGGTAAGATAATTGCATTAGCAATACCATGAGGTGTATCATAAAACGCTCCAAGTGGGTGTGCCATAGAATGGACAATACCCAGTCCTACATTAGAAAATCCCATACCAGCTATATACTGACCAAGTGCCATTCCTTCTCTACCTTCTTGTGTATTATCAACTGCCCCTCTTAAAGAACGTGAAATAATTTCAATTGCTTTCAAATGAAACATATCAGATAGTTCCCATGCTCCTGCTGTTATGAACCCCTCAATAGCATGTGTCAGCGCATCCATACCTGTTGCTGCAGTTAAACCTTTTGGCATAGATGACATCATATCAGGATCAATTATTGCAACCACTGGTATATCATGAGGATCTACACATACCATTTTACGGTTTTTCTCTTTATCAGTAATAACGTAATTAATTGTTGTCTCTGCTGCAGTACCTGCTGTAGTTGGGACTGCGATAATAGGAACACTCTTATTCTTAGTCTTAGCAGCACCTTCCAAACTTCTTACATCATCAAACTCAGGATTTTTTACAATAACGCCTACTGCTTTTGCAGTATCTATTGATGAACCACCACCAATAGCAATAATATAATCAGCACCACATACCTTAAAGGCTTTTACACCATTTTTAACATTTTCAATAGTCGGATTTGGTTTAATATTGGAATATAATTCATATACCAATTCATTTTTGTCTAATACATTAAGTACCTTTTTGGTTACACCAAATTTAATCAAGTCAGGGTCTGAGCATACAAAGGCTTTTTTTAATCCTCTTATTTTGGCTTCATCTGCTATACTATTTATAGCACCTATTCCATGATAAGACGTTTCATTTAAAATAAATCTGTTTATCATAAGTCTCCTCCTAATTAATATTTTTAGTGTAAAATTTTAACATTAATTCTTAAACTTATACTTTATATCAATTCTACGAATTTGATTGTAATCTATTAACAAAGTTCTAATTCTTTCATTTTTTTATAAATTTTCTTTTTTGCTTCGTCTTCTAATGATAAAGCCGGTAAAATTTCAAATTTATCTTCCCCAATAACTCTAAAGTAAGCTGCTTGTTTACAAGCCAAGTAAATAGGTTTACTAAAACTATAGATCTCCATAGCATCTTTCATTTTTATTGCATATTTATGGCATTTTTCCATATCACCTTCGATAAATGCTCTATACGTATTTACTGTAAACTCTGGAGCAAAGTTTGCTGTTGCATTAATAAACCCATCTGCTCCAGCATTTAGTCCCTCATACGCTAGATCTTCATATGCAACATATACAATAAAATCTGGATTTGTATTTTTAATATCAATGATACTTTTAACATGGTCCAAATCATCCAATGATTCTTTAATTCCAATTACATTACTATTATTTTTTATAATTTTCTTTACAACATCCTCACTAAAATTATATCCAGTTAAATCAGGTATATTATAAATAAGCACTGGTAACTTTGTAGATTTTGCAACTCTATTATAATAAGCAATAATCATATTATCAGCATATACATTGAAATACGGATTTACTACTAGAACTCCGTCAACCCCTATTTTTTCAACGTATTGAATCATATCTAATGTATCTGGTAAATTACACTCTCCAACTACTGCAATAACTTTTACTCTATCCTTTACATAAGGCACCATTACATCAAGAATTTCTTTCTTCTGTTTAATATTCATAGAAGAAAATTCTCCAGATGTACCAAGATAAGTAATTCCATCAACTCCGCTTTTTATTAAATAATCAGCTTGTTTTTTATTTGCTTCCACGTCAAAATTTCCATCTTTATCAAAAATAGAAATAATAGGTGGGTAAACTCCTTTTAAATTAACCATTTTAGTCCTTCTTTCTATCTTATTTTATCCGATCGCTACCATTGCTAACACCCCCATCTTCTATCAAAGTGGGGGATAAGCACTGCTACGCGCCTGGATAAGTTCTTCTAAGGTTCAGCTGGAGAAAGTTATCCTTATAAGCAAACTCCATCTGAACCTAAGAATCACTTGATATCACCTAATTGATAAGATAATAAATGTGATACTGATAGCATTTTTTTTATAACATGTTCCTTTTTAGATAACATTCTCTGTTTTGGACCTGAAACACTTAATGCAGCTATAACACGTTTTGATGAATCAAAAACTGGCACTGCAATACAATAAAGTCCTTCTTCAATTTCTTCATCATCAATAGCATAACCTTGACTTTTAAAAGAAACTAACTGCTTTAACAATGCTTCTTTAGATGTTGCTGTATTCTTTGTAAATTTTTTAAAATCAAGATTATTTAAGATTAGTGATCTTTCATCAGTATCCATAAATGCCAAAAAAACTTTACCCAATCCTGTGCAATAGATAGGCTTTCTACTTCCAATTTGTGCATTTGTTGTTACTGTCTTATAACTATTTGCTTTAGCAACATAAGTAACCTCTCCTTTAAATAGAACAGCCATGAAAATTGTTTCTTCTAACTCTTCCATTGCTTCCTCTAATAAAGGTTGAGCTATTTTATTAATGCTCATATGTGAAGATGCACTTTTCCCCAACTGAATCAACTTGGGACCCAACATATACCTTTTCATTTCATCAATATATAAATAACCATTCTCTAAAAGAGTTTTTAATAAAGCATGGGTGCTACTAGCTGCATACCCTAGTTGTGTACTGATTTCATTAATTGTTTGTCCATCAGGATATGCGGATAAATGTTCAAAAATTCGTAACACTCTTTCAGCAGATTTTACAGTCATAAACTACCATCCTCTCAAATTATTCATATATATATAGTAAATTCATATATATATGAATAATTTACTATTTTTCATATATACTTGTCAATTAAATTAATAAAATAGCACCTATTAACTAATATATAAATTGCAATAGAATTTAAAAATGAGAAGAATACATCAGGGAACAAATTCAAAAGGATTCATTCCCCGATTATTAATTTAGTGTCTAAAATCTGAACAATGTTTTAAACGGTTATTATTTTAACACCTATATTCTCTGTCCTTTTTTAATTTCAATTAAACCATGTTCTCTGTTAAGAGTAACACCGAATCCTGGCTTATCTCTTACTACCAATTTACCATTTGTAGGAACTTGTTCATCTAACAATAATGGATAAAATTGTGGTATAACTGCATCAGCATCCGGACTCATGATTAGATATTCAGTAAATGGTGAATTAGTCTGTGAAGTTACAAAGTGGTGTGAATAAGGACCTGAGCCATGAGGAATAACCATCTTGCCATAGGCCTTAGCTAAATCGCCAATTTTCTTTAATTCAGTCATACCTCCACACCATGTAACATCTGGCTGAATTATGTCAATATCACACATCTCCATTAACATTCTGAACCCATATCTTGTAGCTTCATGTTCTCCTCCAGTTACCATCATATTATTAGGAGCTGCTTTCTTTAAATCTCTATAAGCCCAGTAGTCATCAGGATTAAAGCACTCCTCTATCCATTTAAGATCATATTCTGCTGATTTTTGCATTAGCTTCTTAGCATATGGAAGATCTAATGCCATCCAACAATCCCACATTAACCAGAATTCATCACCACATTCTTGTCTATATTTAGCAAGACGTTCTATATTTTTCTTAAGTCCTTCTTCACCATCTGCTTGTCCGTAAATTAGTGGTAATTTGCCTCCTATAAATCCTTTTTCTTTAGCAAGATCTGGACGAGGTCCTGTAGCATAGAAGTTTAATTCATCTCTAACTTTTCCTCCTAACATAGCATATACTGGTTCCTGTCTTAATTGTCCAAGCAAGTCCCAAAGAGCTAAATCTACTGCAGAAATAGCGTTCATGACAACTCCTTTACGTCCATAATACATAGTTGATTTGTACATTTGATCCCAAATTTTCTCTATATTTTCAACAGGTTGTCCTACAACAAATCTATCTAAGTGATTCATAACAATCCAGGCTGCAGGATATCCTCCTGTTGATACTGCAAAACCTACAACACCATTATCTGCTTCTACTTCAACTACCAATGATTTAAGTGCATTGATACCAAAACTTGTTCTAGTCATTTTATATTCTGGATAAACACTCATTGGTGTAGCTATTTGATTAACTATCCAATGATCTTGCTTTTGATCGTGATAGTCTGCACCGCCACCTTCTACAACATATGCTCTTATTTCTTTGATTTTTCTTCCCATTGTACCAAATTCCATATGAAATCACTCCTTTTTATTATATATAAAATATTTATTTTTTAACAAACTATAATTTAAGCTTCTATACTTCCTGTATCTTTTTCTATTGGCAATACTATTGTTAAAGCAAATGCTATAATTAATAATATTATTAATGCATATAGTCCTGCCGATGTATTAATAGCTGTTGTAAGAAATCCTACTGCATAAGGCCCCACGAATGAACCAAGTCCACCAATTATGTTGATAATTCCACGAGACTGCGCAGCCATATCAGATTCAAACACCTGGGCTGGTATAGTCCAGAATACGCTGTTTGCTGAGTATAGGAAGAATCCACAGCATGCTATGAATGCAAATGAAGCTAAAGGATTACCAGCTTTGAACTGTATTGATATAAACAAGCATATTGCAAATCCTATCATAGGTAATGCTGTATACTTTTTTCTGTTCATTGTACTATCTGACTTTCTTGAAAAGTAAATCAATCCAAATATAGCAATTATATTAGGTATTGTTGAAAGCAATCCTATACCTGTCATACCACTCTTACTTACACCCTGTATAATTTTAGGAAGCCACAAAGAGTATCCGTAGATACCTGCCTGGTAACATCCGTATATGATACATAAAATCCATAGCAATTTACTAGATAAAACTTCTGAGAGTGGTATTTTTCTAGCCACAGCAGTACCACTTAATGCTATCTGTTCTTCACGGAGGGCTTTTTCAATATATTCTCGCTCCTCTTTGCTTATCCATTTTGCATCTTTTGGATGGTCAGCAACAAGTGGAAACCATATAAATAATAGTATTATTGCAATTGCTCCTTCAATAATGAATACATATCTCCAGCTAAATGATGATACAATAAAGCCTGACAAAGGTCCTGTTATTATTGAAGCTATTGGTGCATTCATCATAAAAACTGCATTTGCTCTACCTCGTTCATGTACCGGAAACCAGTGACTGATAATAGTTAGTATTGCCGGCCAAACTCCACCTTCTGCTACTCCAAGTAAAAATCGAATGATAAGTATTTGGGATGTACTTTGAGCCATACCTGATAACGCCGCAAGACCTCCCCAAGCAACTATAGTACATGCTATAAACTTTTTTGCACTTGCACGCTCTGCTAATCTTCCTCCAGGTATCTGCAAAAACATATATCCGAAGAAGAAAATTCCTGATGCCAAACCAGCTATTGTAGCAGTCATGCCTAGATCCTTATCCATACCACCTGCGAGTGCAAAACTGATATTTGTACGATCCATAAAAGCAACTATATACACTAAGACTAATGGTGGAAGTATATGTAACCAGCGTCCGTTAGGAACTACTTTTTTTATCTTTTCACTCATTTAATAATCCTCCTTTTTTTAATCTAACTTAACGTAAAAACATTATTTTTTACATTCGCGATATGCTTCGAATTACCCAATGATCATGTAATATGAATCATATTGCTACTCTTCTTAAAAGGTTTTCATAGTGCCTATATAATAAAACTACCAAATTAAACCGTATACATTACAAATGTCAATACATTTTGCCAATCTTACAACTTTACAACAATAAACAATGCTATATTATCCTGAAACAAATTAAATGCTAACTTTATCAACTATTTGTCTATTCGGATTACAGGAACAAATATTAAGGAATTCACGAACTACTCTTAATAAATTTTGCAATCATAAAACTCCCTCCTTTCATTATTCATATATATGAATTTAATTCACATATGTAGCATGGTTTAAACTTATCACATTTCGTCACCTTTGTCAATAAAACTACTAAAAAAAATATCAAAATTTGGCTGATTAATTTTCTTATTACTTCTCTAAATATATATGGAGATAAGTTTTGGCACCATAAAACGTGAATTGCTTTATTAAAAACAACATATATGCAAGCCAAGATATACTCCAAAAGTCTATTATAATAATTAGTATAATCAGTGAAAGAATCCAGAGAAATTAAACAAGTTACTAGTAAATTATCCAAAAGTAAGCTAAATAAAAAACTGCTTAACACCATATACAAACAGTATTAAACAGTTTTTTATAATTAAACTATGGAGGGAAAAACTAATTTCACAATTATATTTTAAACATATCACCTAGCCGGTATAACTTTTTCAATATTGAACATATTATCAAGTACCTGCCAATTTTCTGGGAACGGCTTTGCCAGAACCCAATAACTAACACCTCGAAGTCCATATTCACTTACAAGCTTATATTTGGCCTCTACACTTCTTGCATCTTCAAACCAAACTACATGCTGCCGTCTTTCTTCATCTATATAGTTATAATATGGTGATTGTGCTTTTTGATCATACCTTATAATAGCTCCATATCTTCTTGCCCTATCCACCGCTTCTCTATTTCCCACACTTTCTGCAAATTCTCCTCCTGGGGTGTATGGAAGTGTCCAATCGTATCCATAAAGCGGCATTCCCATCATTATCTTATTAGGAGGTATTACGGTTACTGCATAATTTATTACCTTTCTCACCTCATTAATTGGAGCGACGGCCATTGGTGTACCACCTGACCAACCCCATTCGTAAGTCATTATTATTACAAAATCAACTATCCTTCCGTGGGCACTGTAATCATGAGCTCCATGCCATGCACCAGCTTTTACATCATATGTTTTAGGTGCCAATGCAGTTCCAACTACATATCCCAGTGGGTGAAGCCTTGCTACCAACTTCCCAAGGAAGCGGTTATACTTTGTTCTATCTTCTGGTGGAATCCTCTCAAAATCTACTATAGTTCCATAATAACCTTTTCTCCTCATCATATCTATCATATTATTTATAAGATTATTCTGAGCTTTCTCATCATTAAGTAACTTTCCTATTAGCTCAGTATCAAAATTTTTTTCAGATAAATTTGTAACTGAAAGTAACGGTGCAACCCTATTATTTTTTCCAACCGTAATAATTGTTTCATCCCTAAGCGGAGTCAATCCACCTTCTGAAGTAATATGATGGCTAAAAGGAGTTATATAAGTTAGATATGGTGCTGCATCAATTACAATTCTAGTCTCTTTTTCATCAGTAGAGGGTTGTATAAAAGCATTTGTTTCAATAGTTCCATAATTTTTGGATTTTTCAGGTATTCTAAGTATCATACCTGGATAAATGGCAGAAGAACTTGACATGTTATTTAAATTTAGTATGCTATTTACGGAAACTCCAAATTTTTGAGCTATAGACCACAGTGAATCTCCTGCTTTAACCCTATAGGCTCTTTCCCTTGATGGAATTACAATTGATTGTCCAACTACTAAACTTTCCCTTGGATTGAGGTCATTGGCATTTATTATACTGTCCGGAGAAACTCCAAATCTTCTGGCTATAGACCATATAGAGTCTCCTGGACGGACTACATATATACTCAAATATATATACGCTCCTTTTTTATTTACTACCATTAGTTATTATATTCAATAGCTCTATTTCTGTTCTAAAATACAAGTGAATATTTTAATTACTTACTATAGAAATAAGCTATGTATTACTGACAATACAACAACTGCTGGATATCCAACATAAATTAAAGTTAATTTTATTTTCTTATAATCCTCCCCAAATAAATTTAGCTAACATTGTTATGTTAGCTAAATTTATTATGTCTTTATTTTAAATCACTTATGAAATTGGGAAGGTCAAAGCAGGACTTTACAATTTGTTTTGTTAAATAACGGGTATTTAATGGCAATCTATCTACATCTATATTGCAAGGATCATAGACATCTGAGGCCATTGTAAAGCTCCACAATCCTCCAGGATAAGTAGGAACAAAAGCTACATATGTTTTTACAATTTTAAAGTTATCCTTTAATATTTTTCTTGTACTTTCAATTATATCACGATGCAGCATTGGAGATTCACTTTGACATACCATTACTCCGTCAGAATTTAATGTTTTTTTCACATTTTTATAAAATTCTTCTCCAAATAAATCTTTGGCAGGGCCCTCTGGATCTGGTGAATCAACTACTATTACATCATATTTAATATCTGTGTTTTTTACATATTGAACTCCATCTCCAAATTTGAAATTCACCCTTGTATCAAAATTTTCTCCTCCACTTATCTTTGGAAGAAACTTTATACATTCCCTTGTTACTATTTCATCCAGCTCAACCATATCAATTGTCTTAAGTTCTTCATATTTTGAAAGTTCACGCACTGCGCCGCAATCTCCTCCACCAATTACCAAAACCTTTTCTGGTTTTTTGTGTGTAAGTACTGGAATATGGGTTATCATCTCATTGTATATAAACCCATCTGCAGAAGTGGACTGCATTACTCCATCTAGTGCAAGACATGGGCCAAATGCCGCAGTGTCAATCAAAGCTACCTCTTGATAGGGGGATTTCAAATAAGAAAGTACCTTGTTAACTTTATAAGTGATTTTTAAATTTTTTTTCTCAACTTCAAACTCCTCAAACCACAGTTCGCCATCAACTTCTTTGAAATACTTTGGTAATTGATTTATTTTCATAATACTTCCTCCGTTATAATAAATATTTATATATCTGAATAAAGTTTTACTCGATTAATTATAACTAAAACGAAGATGCATTTCAAAGATTAATCCAAATAAAAATTTTTAAAGTACATCCAAAGTTACTTTTCTAGTAGGCTTTGGAAATATCCTGTCAAGTTCAATTAAATCTTCCTTAGATAAAACAATTGATCCATCTCTTGCATTTTCTATTTCAAACTTGTTTAAAATTAACCTGTACAATAAAAATAGTCAATTGTTAAACAAAAATAATATATTTGTGATTAAAAAAGGAATGAAAGTAGATTAAGCTACTTTCATTCCTTTTTTAATTTTTACTTTTGAGCATATACGTGAACTACTACCACTTCGAGAAGTGATAGCTTCCTTTAATCCTTTCCAACCTA
>DAIMMR010000025.1:0-148 GCA_036720575.1 Clostridium sp. | reverse complement strand
TGCTATCCATCTCCCGCCTAAGAGGTGAGAGAATTTCGCACAAAAAAGTTAAATACCCACTGCATAGAATCTTCTATACAATGGGTATTTTACTTACCTGGCAGCGACCTGCTCTCCCACAGGGCTTCCCCTGCAGTACCATTGGCAC
>DAIMMR010000442.1:0-3206 GCA_036720575.1 Clostridium sp. | reverse complement strand
TAAGAAAAACAACTTTTAATACTAATTATAGAAACTATTTTCCTTATCTTTCAGAAATAATCTGCTGGAATTAACACCATACATTCAAATGAAAAATGTTGGTTGTCGGGTTTCATAGGGCCAGTCCCTCCACCACTCTTGATAAGATTTAAACTGATTTTATTTAATTTATTATATAGTATACTAAAATTAAACTTTTGTCAAATACAAGTGTGTTTCAATATCAATAAATAATTTGAAAATTCATAACAATGAAGAAAAAGAAATGTTGGTAAATACTTAATTCTGTGGTACAATAAAAATTAATATTTCATGCTGTCTGTAGTGCGTAGATAGCATGATGTATAAAAGCAATATTCATTATAATATTATAAATCAAAGAGGGGGATATTTGATTATGGAAGCAAAGTTAGAAAAAAGGTATGGTCTTATTACGGCTATAGCTATGGTTATTGGTATTGTTATAGGTAGTGGTGTCTTTTTTAAGGCAGAAAAAGTTTTAACTGCAACAGGAGGAAATCTTACACTTGGTATACTGGCCTGGGTTATAGGTGGTATTATTATGATTTCTTGTGCCTATACTTTTGCTGTAATGGCAACTAAGTATCAATATGTAAACGGTGTAGTAGATTATGCAGAAGCTACTTTGGGCAAAAAGTATGCATATTATGTTGGGTGGTTTATGGCACTTATTTACTATCCAACATTGACGTCAGTATTAGCATGGGTTTCGGCTAGATATACTTGTGTATTACTTGGATTCTCAATTACAGGTGGAGAGTGCATGACTATTGCAGGCCTATATTTGATAGCAAGTTTTGCGTTAAATTCACTGTCACCAATTTTAGCAGGTAAATTTCAAGTTAGTACAACTATTATAAAACTTATTCCACTAGCTTTAATGGCCGTAATTGGAACAATTGTAGGTGTGGGTAATGGTATGATTGCATATAATTTTACAACAGTAGTAAAAGAAGTTAATACTTCTAATGCGTTATTTACAGCTGTTGTTGCTACAGCTTTTGCTTATGAAGGATGGATTATTGCTACAAGTATTAATGCTGAGTTAAAAGATGCAAAGAAAAATCTTCCATTGGCTCTTGTTGTAGGAACTTTTGTAATTATGATTATTTACATACTCTATTATATAGGTCTAGCTGGAACAGTAACAAATAAGGTTATGATGGCTGGCGGTGAAGCAGGAGCTAAATTAGCTTTCCAAACAGTTTTTTCATCAGTAGGTGGTACACTGCTGTTTGTATTTGTTATTATTTCCTGCCTTGGAACTTTAAATGGATTAATGCTGGGATGTACTCGAGGTATTTATTCTTTAGCAGCAAGGAATATTGGACCAAAACCAGATGTATTTAAGCAAGTTGATAATGTAACAAATATGCCTACTAATTCATCTGTATTTGGACTGCTTCTTTGTGGTATATGGTTGTTGTACTTTTATGGTGCTAACTTGACAAAGCCTTGGTTTGGATTTTTCTCTTTTGATTCTTCCGAATTACCTATAGTTACTATTTATGCATTGTATATTCCTATTTTTATTATGATGATGAAAAAGGAAAAGGATTTAAGTTCTTTCAAGAGATTTATAGCACCTACTATTTCACTAGCAGGATGCGTTTTTATGATAATTGCTGCTTGCTTTTCCCATAAAATGGAGGTTGTTGCATATCTGATTGTTTTTGCAGTTGTAATGATTTTTGGGGCTATGTTTTCTAAAGAAAAAATTGCGGAATAAGGATAATAATAGAATTGAATGCATAAAGAAAAAATATAAAAACAAAGGGTTAAAGTATTTAGCCCTTTGTTTTTATATTTCCCCTAAAATTGAACTTGTAATTTGCTACTTACAAATTTATAATAATATTCATAATATCAAATGTAAAGTAAGCACTTAAAAGTACTGTAGTTACTTCACTGACAAGCCTTGGATTCAGTTTAAAGCTAATACTAGATGTCATGTGGAGTTGGGGAGAAAAATATAAGAAATGTAGTGTAGGTAATTAGGGCGATTAAAATTTACAAGAGGTGGATTTATTGAAATCACTTATGCTAATTGAAAATATTATTTTACTTATACTTATTTTGTTTTTATATATAATAGTATGGTATTACGTAGGAAGAAAAGTAAAAGGGGTATTTTTAAAGAAAAATAAAAATTTAAAAAAGAGACTGTACTGGATTACATTTTGGTTCATAGCTTTTTCCTATATTATAAGTTCTATATTTAAAAGTGTTGTATCAGTAAACAACATTTTAGCTTCTCTATTAACACTAATAGGAGCAGTATCCCTAGCAATTTTTTATTATTTACTTATATTATTTCTATTCACGGATGTGGTAAAGTTTGTTTTAAAAAAAGTAGGATTTAAGGGGAGAATTAGAAATTATATAAGTGCCATATATGATGATGGAATTTCAATTTTTATAATAGTTTTAATTATTTTTTGTTTTGGCATGTGGAATGCCCTTCATCCAGTCGTAACAAATTATAGCATAGACATAAATAAAAGTGCAGGTAAAATCAATTCACTAAACGTGGTAATGGTATCAGATGTGCACATGGGTATAATGATTAAGGAAAAAGGCATTGATAAAATGGTGAATTCCATAAATAAATTAAAACCTGACATAGTTTTCTTTTGTGGAGATATGGTTGATGAAAGTACAACTACAAAGTTAAAGAAGTATTATGGACAAGCTTTTAAAAGGATAAATTCAAAGTATGGTGTGTATTACATTACAGGAAATCATGAATATGGAGAAAATGTATCTGAAACAATTAGTTATATGAATGAAGCAAAGGTTAAAGTGCTTCAGGATGAAGCAGTTAAAATAGACAATAGTTTTTATGTGGCAGGTAGAAATGATGCTGCTAGCGGCGAAAAGGTAAAACCACTAAATGAAATTTTGAAAAATACAGACAAATCTCTACCTATTATAGAATTAAATCATAGACCGGTGGATCTTGAGGAAGCTCATAAGGAAAATGTGGATTTACAGCTTTCAGGGCATACTCATAGGGGACAATTTTTCCCCAATAATCTTATGACAAGACTTATTTATCAAGATGACTATGGATACCTTAAAAAGGACAATTTTAATTTAATAGTTACTTCTGGTTATGGCACCTGGGGACCTCCTATAAGAATTGGAACAAAAGGTGAAATAGTAAACATTAAAATTAAGTTTAA
>DAIMMR010000441.1:0-3210 GCA_036720575.1 Clostridium sp. | reverse complement strand
AAAGTTGAGTTAATTACATTTATAAAAGTGGACTGTATTTTTGTATTATACTCTCTGCAGTTTTTAATCCATCTACTGCAGCTGATATTATACCTCCTGCAAAACCTGCACCTTCTCCACAAGGATATAATCCCTCTAAAGATACACTCTCAAAATTACTGTTTCTCATCATTCTTATTGGAGATGAAGTTCTACTTTCAATGGCTGTCATTACACCATCACCTTCAGAAAATCCTTTTATCTTTTTTTCAAAATCAATAAATCCTTCTTTTAATGCAGATGAAACAGCGGATGGCAAACACTTTCTAAGATCTCTAAATTCATATCCAGGTTTGTACGTAGGTTTTACTTCTCCAACTTTATTTGAAACCCTGTCATTTAAAAAGTCTTTAATTAACTGTACTGGAGCAACATAATTGCCTCCTCCTAACTTATAGGCCAGGTTCTCATAATGCCTCTGAAATTCCATTCCTTTTAGAGGGGAATTTCCTTCAAAATCCTTTTCTCCTACAGTTACAACTACTGCAGAATTTGCATTTTCAAAATCTCTTTTATAGTAACTCATTCCATTTGTTACAAGCCTATTTTCCTCTGAAGCTGCCGCAATTACTTCTCCTCCAGGGCACATGCAAAAACTGTAGACTCCTCTTCCTTCTTTACTATTATAAGCTAACCTATAATCTGCAGCTTTTAATTTAGGATGGTCTGTGAATTTCCCATATTGATTTACATTTATCATATGCTGGGAATGTTCTACTCTAACTCCTATAGCAAACGCTTTAGGTTCTACTACAACATCTTTTTTTAATATCATTTCATAGGTGTCTCTTGCACTATGCCCTATAGCTAATATTAAATTGTCACAGCCAATCTCATTTCCATTCACTAATACTGCCTTTAATTTTTTATGCTCTATTATTAAATTATCCAATTTACTATCAAATAGTATATCTCCGCCCAATTCAAGTACTCTATTTCTTATATTTTTTACGATTATTTTCAAATTATCCGTTCCCAAATGAGGCTTTCCATTATAAATAATCTCTTCTGGAGCTCCATACTTTACAAAAGTTTTTAATATAAATTGACATCTCTCATCTTTTATCCTGGTAGTTAATTTTCCATCTGAAAATGTCCCTGCCCCACCTTCTCCAAACTGTATATTGGATTCTAAATTTAACTTTCCACTTTTCCAGAATTCATCTACAGTTTTTGTTCTATCTTCAACTTTTTGTCCCCGTTCTATTATTATTGGCCTATAACCATTTTCTGCCAGCAAGAGGCCTGCAAACATACCTGCAGGTCCCATGCCAACAACTATAGGTCGATATTTCATCTTTTTTGTACCTAAAACTAATTTTTTTTCTACTTCCTCTTCTTCTATCTTTATATTACCATCTTTGATTTTTGATACAACTTTTCTTTCTCCATCACAGGTTAATTCAACAGAATAGTTAAACCTTATATTGTTTTTTCTTCTGGCATCCAGAGACTCTCGAAGTATTTTAAACTTCTTAATATTCTTCTCACTTATTTTAAGCTTTTTTGCAGCTTTATTTTTTAATTCATCTATACTTTCATCTATATTTATGCTTAAATTATTTATTCTAATTGCCATTTTGTCCCTCCGACGTTTTTTTCTTAATTTCTATGCTAATTTTTTCTGGGTCTTGTGATACTAAAGATACCCCCTGAGGCATAGATACAACTACATTTACCGTATGAGTGCCTTCTGATAGAGAACTTGCATCCACAAAACAACTTATACTATTTTCATTTAGACTATCTATATTATTAGTAGATCCATTAAATACTGCAGATACACTGTTACTGCTTAAGCTTGCCGTATACCCGGTATTTAAATTTCTAACCTGTATATTAAGGTTCATTGTCTTTTTGCCACTTTTATCGGAAGAAGCTGCAGCCTCATTATTTATATTTACCCTTAATTCTACCGTTCCTGCATTATTAACTAATTTTACCCCTTTAGGTACTACTAGCTTAACTTCTATACTAGCTGAACTGCTAATTTTACTTAAATCAACTGGCTCTGTATCTAAACTACTTATGCTCTTTATTACATTTTCATCTCCGGACACATCTACTTTATCTGGATTACTTACTATTGAATTAGGAACTGATCCATTTCCTGTATTTCCTTGAATTTTTACATTTACAGGTACAGTCTTTACTTTTCCTATGGGTACAGTAACTTTAATAGGAGATGGATCTATTTTAACATCCTTTACCACATTCCCAAATGAGTCCTGAGCCTGAAGCTTAACAGATGTATTTACATCACTTCCAGCATATTTCACATCACATGTGGCTGCAGCATACTTTACACTATTTACCGCATCTTCCGCTCCGCTTATTTCCACTTTGTCTGTATTTAAGACAGGATCTAATGCATAATATCCTTCTTTTGGTTTACCTACTACTCCTATTCTTACAGGCACGCTTTTCTGTTTTAATTCATCAAGTTGTAACTTTATCCACAAATTTTCATTGTTTAATATACTTATGTTATCAGGGCTTTTCTTTACTTCTACAGGTATATTATTTTTCCCTTTTTTCATAACATAGGCATTTAAATCTGATTGTAATTTAAAATCTGATGGTTTTACTGAGTATACATTGGAAGCATTACCCTTTATTAAAAGAGATATACTAGCGGATTGATTATCTATTTGTACAAGTTTTGATTGAGCAAGTGCATCTTTATTCACTATAGTAACAGGTACCACAATCTTTCTTTCCCTCATAGGATCTTCTACGTTGAATATGTACAACCATAAAATAAATGACGCTATTACACAGCATATTTTTACTAGGATTTGGTCCCTTTTATTTTTTCTTTCCACCCAATCACCCTCTCTCTCCATGTACCCTTTTTCTGAAATCTATTTTTCATTATATTTATAAGAACTTTTTTCAACCTATCCTTTGTATAATTCCTTGTAATTCTTCCATTCATGGCAAGAGAAATAGTACCAGTTTCTTCTGAAACCACTATGATAAGTGCATCAGAATTCTCTGATATACCAATTGCAGCCCTATGTCTCGTACCTAACTTTTTGCTTAAATCGTTATTACTAGTAAGCGGCAAAAAACATCCTGCTGAAACTATTCTATTATTTCTTATCACAGTTGCTCCATCATGCAGTGGAGTATTTACTACAAATATGTTTTCTAGAAGTGCAGATGATA
>DAIMMR010000440.1:0-3217 GCA_036720575.1 Clostridium sp. | reverse complement strand
ATAATTTTTGCGGTACATAAAAAATTGAAAATAAGAAAACCATGATAGGAAATAGTAAATATGATATATATTTTAAAGAGAGTGGGCAGTGGTGAGAACCCATAAGTATTACGTATTGAACTCGTCCTAGAGTTATAGGCTGAAATAGTAGTAAGCTGTATCGGCGAAAGCCGTTATTAAATCAAGTAAAAATTTGGGTGGTACCGCGGACAGACTTCTCGCCCCAAGAGAGGCCTGTTTTTTTATACCCCTAAATATTAAAACAAATTGAAATAGAAGTTTTTTTACTGGCCAGCAAAAAACTTGTGTTAAGCATTTGAAAGAAAATAACAAGTCAAAGATGCGGCGGATATTTCTTTGAAAATGCCTTATATAAAAATAAATTTAGGAGGATTTAATTATGAGTAAGATAAATATATTTGATACTACACTTAGGGATGGAGAACAGACACCAAATGTCAGTTTAAACATAAATGATAAACTTACTATTGCAAAGCAGCTTCAAAAGTTATCTGTAGATGTAATAGAAGCTGGATTTCCAATAGCTTCAGAAGGAGACTTTGAAGCAGTTAAGGCTATTGCACAAAATATAGAAGGACCTGTTATAGTAGGCCTTGCAAGAGCTGTAAAGAATGATATATCTAGAGCATGGGAAGCTATTAAATACTCTAAAAAGCCTAGAATACATGTTTTTATTGCTACATCGGATTTGCATATGAAATATAAACTTAAAATGGAACCTGATGAGGTTTTAAAAAAGGCAGTTGAAATGGTAACTTACGCTAGAAGCTTATGCCCTAGCATAGAATTTTCTCCAGAAGATGCTACAAGAACAAGACCTGAATTTTTATATAAAGTAGTGGAAGCTGTTATAGATTCAGGGGCAGATGTGGTGAATATACCAGATACAGTAGGATATACTACTCCAAGTGAATATGGAGCATTAATAAAAGGAATTAAAGCTAATGTGCCAAATATAGACAAGGCAATGATAAGTGTTCACTGTCATAATGATTTAGGCCTTGCCGTGGCAAACTCCCTGGCAGCTATTGAAAATGGAGCACAGCAGGTTGAATGTGCAGTAAACGGCTTAGGGGAGAGAGCAGGAAATGCAGCACTTGAGGAAATAGTAATGGCAATTAAAACTAGATCTGATTGTTTTAATTGTGAAACAGGTATTGTAACAGAAGAAATAACAAGAACCAGCAAACTTGTAAGCCATATAACTGGAATGCAGGTTCAAAATAACAAAGCTGTAGTAGGTGCAAATGCCTTTGCCCATGAGTCAGGTATACATCAGCACGGTGTTTTAAATTGTAGAGAAACCTATGAAATTATGACTCCTGAATCTGTAGGACTTAAGAAAAGCCTCATAGTACTTGGAAAGCATTCGGGAAGACATGCTTTTATAGAACGTATTGAAGAATTGGGATATAAAAATTTAAGTAAAGAAAAAATAGATGAAATATTCAAAGAATTTAAGGATTTGGCTGATAAAAAGAAGCATGTTTCAGATGAAGACATAGAAAGTCTTGTAAAAAATGAAATTTTCCAGGTTCCTGAAGTATTTAATTTAAAATATTATCAGGTTTCTACAGGAAATGCAGTGACATCAACTTCTACTGTGGAAATAGAGTATGACGGTAAAAATATAAAAGAAGCTTCCTGTGGTGATGGCCCTGTAGATGCTACTTTTAAGGCTATTGAAAAAGCTATAGGGATAGATGTTACGTTAAATGACTATTTTATAAAATCTGTAGGATATGGAAAAGATGCACTAGGAGAGGCTACTGTAAAGATTGAAAAAGAAGGTAAAATTTTTTCTGCTAAAGGAGTAAGTACAGATATAGTAGAAGCAAGTGGCAAAGCATTTATAAATGCTATGAACAAAATTCATTATGAAAGTTCTCTAAAAAAAGTTGAAGAATGCTAATATAAATTTTGATAGGAGTTGATAAACATGGGCATGACCATGACGCAAAAAATACTAGCTCACCATGCGAAAATGGATGAAGTAAAGGCAGGACAATTAATAAAAGTTAAATTGGATTTAGTACTTGGAAATGATATAACTACGCCGGTAGCTATAAATGAATTTAACAAAATTGGTGTTAACAAGGTTTTTGACAAAAATAAAATAGCAATTGTCCCTGATCACTTTACACCAAATAAGGATATAAAATCTGCAGAGCAGTGTAAATATGTTAGAGAATTTGTAAAGAAGATGGAAATTAAAAATTATTTTGAAGTTGGAAGAATGGGAATTGAGCATGCTTTAATTCCAGAAAAAGGCCTTGCAGTCTGTGGAGATGTAGTAATAGGTGCAGATTCTCATACCTGTACCTATGGAGCTTTAGGTGCGTTTTCTACAGGAATTGGTAGTACAGATATGGCAGCCGGTATGGCTACAGGGGAAGCTTGGTTTAAGGTGCCAGAAGCTATAAAATTTGTTCTTAAAGGAAAGCTTGCTAAATGGGTAAGCGGAAAAGACGTAATACTTCATATTATTGGCATGATAGGAGTAGATGGAGCACTTTATAAATCCATGGAATTTACAGGTGAAGGAGTAAGTTCACTTACTATGGATGATCGTTTTACTATATGTAATATGGCCATTGAAGCAGGGGCTAAAAACGGAATTTTCCCTGTAGATGAAAATACTATAAATTATGTAAAAGAACATTCAAAGAAAAATTATACTGTATATGAAGCAGATAGTGATGCTGAGTACAGTAAGGTTATAGAGATAGATCTATCAAAAATTCGTCCTACAGTAGCATTTCCTCATATACCTGAAAATACGAAAACCATTGATGAAGTAGGAGACATAAAAATAGATCAGGTTGTCATAGGTTCCTGTACTAATGGCAGAATAGGAGATTTAAGGGCAGCAGCTAGCATTTTAAAAGGGAGAAAAGTGAAGGAAAATGTAAGAGCTATTATTTTCCCTGCTACTCAAGCTATATATCTTCAGGCAATGAAAGAAGGACTTATTGAAATATTCATAGAAGCAGGAGCAGTGGTAAGTACTCCTACCTGTGGACCTTGTCTTGGTGGACATATGGGAATACTGGCAGAAGGAGAAAGGGCAGTGTCAACTACCAATAGAAATTTTGTAGGTAGAATGGGACATGTAAAGAGTGAAGTATACCTGGCAAGTCCAGAAGTAGCAGCAGCTTCAGCAGTAACAGGTAAAATTTCATCACCAGAGGAGGTA
>DAIMMR010000439.1:0-3222 GCA_036720575.1 Clostridium sp. | reverse complement strand
AACATGGAAGGAAGTTTTTAATCAAAAAGGTAATGATAATTTTTCTAGAGGATAATATAAACTATACCTTGTCAAGCAGACAATCAAGATAATAAAAAATTTAGGACTGCCAAAATTTTGCAAACACAAAGTTAAGATAATTTTATGAATTTAATTCTTCGGTTTAATTTGAACTATTATAGAAACTAACAAATGAGGGAAGTACTTAAGTATGGAGAATATTTCACCATTAATAAACATATGGTAGATAAGCAGTGAAAATTATCCTTGCGATAGGGCTAATAGCTCTTTTCTTACCTCTGCGTTTATAAATACGTTCATATTTGAATTTATACTAAGGAAATTTATCCGATTTCACGGCTGCATGGCCAACTTGTACTAATAAATATATTTTTTAATTAAGTTAGGTGGTAATTATATGAAAATAGTTTTTATTGTACCGGCAGCAGATATAAGAAGAAATGCCATATATAGGTTTGGAGACAACATATATGGACATACAAATAGTATTGTAGGTCCACTTATACTTGGTAGAATTTTAGAAAATGCAGGTCATAATGTGGAAGTATATGAAGAATTGTACAAGGATTTAAATTTTAATAAATTTGAAACTGCAGATTTGATACTGATATATACAATGACTTCTAATTCTACTAGGGCTTATTGCATTGCAGATTATTTTAGAAATAAAAAGCATAAGAGAGTTATAATAGGGGGAATACATGCTTCAAGTATGCCGGAAGAAGCTTTACAGCATGCAGATCAGGTAATTATAGGTGAAGGAGAAAGAGTAATTAAAGATGTAGTTGAAGGCAAAATTAAAGATAGAATAGTTTATTCAAAATGTATAGAAAATTTAGATGAAATACCATTTCCAGATTACAATATTCTTAAAACCCCATGTGATGCGGCCAATGTAATTACATCAAGGGGATGTCCTTTTAAATGTTCTTTTTGTACTACATCAAGAATGTTTTATCCTTATAGAAAAAGGACCCCCGATAATGTAATAGAAGAACTTAAAATGTATAAAAAACAGGGATTTAAATATATGAATTTTGAAGATGATAATTTTACTGCAGATAAAGCTAGGGCTAAAGAAATATTAAAAAAGATGATTTCAAACAAATTAGTATTTAAAGAGACCTTCTTTTTTGGAAGAACAGATATGGCAAATGATGAAGAACTGCTTCAATTACTTCATGATGCTCATTTAAATAGAGTACTTATAGGAATAGAATCTTTGAACCAGAAATCTTTAGATGATATAAATAAAAAGCAAAATATTTCTGATATTGAGAAATGCGGTAAGGTTCTTGAAAAATATAAAATAAAAATTATAGCAAGCTTAGTACTTGGATTAGATGACGACAGCAAGGAAGATATGGAAAAAGGTGAGAAATTTTGTGAAAAAATAAATGCCTATCAATTTCAGCCTGCTATTTTAACTCCTTTTCCTAAAACACCTGTCTATGAACAATATGAGAAGGAAAATCGTATGTTAGGAAACGACTGGCAATATTTTGATATGATGGTTGTGAACTTCAAACCTAAAAATATGTCACCCTACGATTTGCAAAGTGAATTTTTTAAAGTGATAAAAATGTTTTATACTTTTAAGTCATCTTTTAAAATTTTTAGAATTTTTGGATTTGCAGCAGGAATTAGAAGGTTAGGGTTATGGTTTGCAGTTAAGTTTGGAAACATATTCTTTAGAAAAAAATCTAATAAAAAAGATGGAAATATATATAATAAACTAAAAGAAATTTCTAATGATATGAATAGTTTTAGTGGGTAATAATTTTTTGTATAACATTTCCACTTTTACATTGACTGTAATTGCTAGTGAATTAGTTTCCTATGTTTCTCAGCATAATCCGGTAGACGAGTTGCCCAATTGGCAACTCTAGTCCCCACAGAACCCAGCGTAAGGATTTCCCGCACCGGGTTCTTTAAAAATTGAATTTTCCCCCCTCCATAAAATTCAAAACAATACTATATTATCGTACTGAAAAAATTTATATTATTCTAGAAGGATGTGACGAACTTCAGGGATATTACTTTAGCAAGCCTCTTTCCGTTAGTGATTTTATTAAGTATGTAAAGCAATATAACAAAATTTAATCTTCATATTTTTCTATAATATTTATTGTATTCAACTTTTTTATCATTCCAAAATCTTCTCCATTTTCTACTTCAATAACTTAATTCTTATGTCGATAGATTTATCCCTAAATTTTTAAAGTTTTATTTTGGGAATCTAAAATGGCCTGTTATTTTAGGCATCCAATACATAATTTCGTCACCTTCTCTAGCATAAGGTGGCGCATTATGTATTATATATGGAATGCCATCTTCTCTCCTTTTATCAGAAACTATAGCTATGTGTTCCCTATGATCAAAGGTTATGATATCCCCCGGCTGCCATTCCTTTAAATTCTCTATATCATTAGGCTTCAACTCAGTAGTAATACTAGCTGCATATTTTTTAAAATAAACATAAAGATTAGGCACCCTTCTAAAATCTATATTTGGATCTGGTTTTCCCTCAATTCTGTTATAATCACCAGGATGATTTCTTATATCCTCATCTACCATATCTTTTAGATTATACCCTGCATTTTTAAAAGCTCTCCATACTAAGTCAGTACATACACCTTCATTTTCTGGAGGATATCCACCTACATAGTAGTTTCCCTTATATTTTACTTTTTTATCTGCTTCTTTTCTTGCTCCAAGAACTATATCTTCCTGGTCTTTTATACCATCCTTATCCTTGTCTGAATTTATTAATGCTATTCTTTTCTTTAGCTTTTCATCAATTGTTTCAATCTTTTTTTTATTACCCATGATTTTATTTTCCATCTTCGTTGTATTTTTACTGTAAAACGAATTTTTCTGCACAAAAAGTTTAAACCCTACAGCAATTAAACAAATCAAAGCTAAAAATATTACACAAAACTTTTTTCTCACTTTTTACCCCCTTGTCCTTTTCTATTACACTAGTAATAAACTTCTACCATATTATTTTCTCTATACCCTACAATAACTTTTTCACCATCCTATAATTCTATTTTATCATAGGCTAACATTATTTAAATAAAAAGCATCTAAATATCTTTGAAAATAAATGACGCTATCCTTTTCATTCTCAGTTAATATCTTGTTTACTTAGAGTATAATTTTAGTAGGCAAAAGTAGTAAGAATTACTGCATACAGAA
>DAIMMR010000438.1:0-3228 GCA_036720575.1 Clostridium sp. | reverse complement strand
AAATTTTTTAGAATATATCAATAAGTAATTAAAACAAATTACAAAATGATTACATTTTATCATAATGTGTAGCAAAATGCGATGATTTATTATACTATAGATAGGGAAATTAATGAAGTGAAGTTAAAGGAAGGTATCCCAATTCTATCTTTTAATTTTACTTAGGCATTTTCAAAGAAATATCTAGTTAGTATGCTAGCCTATTGGACTTGTTATTTTCTTTCAAATGCCGTATGACATTAGAATCTTATTAGGGAGATGGAACTGATGAATAAACATGAAGACAGAATTAAAAAAAATAGAATTATCAGGAGAAGAAACAGTATAATAATAGGAATCCTTTTTTTATGTGCTTTTGGTTGGGCATTTTTTGTAGGAACTAAAGTTGCATCTAAAAAACATGCAGTGGTAACTGCTTCTAATAAAATAGAGCAGCAAAAAAGCGCTGAAAAAAAGCAGCAGGATGAAATAAAGGAGAGATTTACAACAAAGCAGCCTGCAGGAGCGTATATGCCCTGGAAAACCAAGAGAACAGATGGAAAGAAAGTGGCTTATTTAACTTTTGATGATGGTCCTTCCCCAAATACTTTAAAAATACTTTCAATATTGAAGCAAAATAATATAAAGGCAACTTTCTTTTTAATTGGACAAAATGCTGAGAGAAATAAGGACTTGGTAAAAGAAGAAGTAAAAGAAGGACATGTAGTTGGAAATCATACTTACAGCCATGAACTTAGATACAGAGAAGATCCATCAGTATTTGTAGATGACATAAATAGATGTAATACAGTAATTAAGTCCATAGTGGGAAAAGATTATAACTTAAAACTTATGAGATTTCCGGGTGGTTCTTTTAACACACGTCATTTGAATTTGAATCCTTTTAAAGAGGCAGTTACAAAAGCAGGATATCATTATGTGGATTGGAATGATTGGATTGGAGATGCTATGAGAAATAATGTTCCTGTGGATGTTTTATTAAATGAGCTTAGAAAATACAGTAATGATAATACTGTAGTAGTTTTGATGCATGATGCTGCTACAAAGGGAACAACAGTACAAGCTCTTCCTGAAGTAATACAGTATTTAAAGTCAAAAGGATACACTTTTGAAACATTAAATTAGAGTAATTGAAAACTGATGCCTTCAATGAAACAGAAAAATTTATTCACATATACATTTTTTAAATCATAGATTAAATTATATGTACATTAATAATATTTATTCGGAGGCGGCTTCTTATGTGTGGAATTGCAGGATGGATTAATTTAAAAGAGGACATTTCTAAAAACAGAGATGTTATTTTAAATATGACAGATACTTTAAAGAAAAGAGGACCTGACGATGCAGGCTATTACTTTTCTAAAAATGCACTTTTAGGGCACAGGAGACTTGTAGTTGTAGATCCTTCTGGTGGTGCACAACCCATGTCAAAGAGTGTAGGTGGCAGGAGATATATTATTGTATACAATGGAGAACTTTATAATACTGAGGATTTAAGAAAATTACTTATAAAAGAAAATTATTCCTTTAAATCCTATTCTGATACAGAGGTACTTCTAACTAGTTACATCCATTGGGGAATAAATTGTTTGAAACATATAAATGGTATATATGCTTTTGCAATATGGGATGAAAGTAAAAACCAGATATTTATGGCAAGGGATCCATTAGGAGTAAAACCACTATTTTATACAGTAAAAAATAATTCACTTATATTTGGCTCAGAAATAAAAACATTATTGGCCCACCCATTTATTGAACCTGTAGTTGATAGGGATGGTTTGACTGAAATATTTGCCCTTGGACCTGCTAGATCTTTGGGTGGAGGTGTATTTAAAGGCATATATGAAGTACCACCTGCTAATTATGTTTTATATGATAGATATGGTATTAAGCTGCGAGAATACTGGAAACCACAGTGTAAAATTCACAATGAAGATACAGACACAACAGCTCAGCATGTAAAAACACTGCTTGTAGATGCTATTAAGAGACAGCTTGTAGCAGATGTACCTGTTTGTACACTTCTTTCAGGAGGACTTGATTCTAGTGTTATATCTACAGTAGCTGCAGCAGAGTTTAAAAAACAGGGAAAGACTTTAAATACCTACTCTATTGATTATGAAGATAATGACAAATATTTCAAAGCAAATTCCTTTGAACCTACACCGGATAGAGTTTGGGCACTAAAAATGTCGGATTATATAAAAAGTGTTCATCATGGGATTATAAATACAAGTTCTGATTTAGCAGATGCCCTTTATGATTCTGTAAGAGCTAGTGATTTACCAGGAATGGCAGATATTGATTCCTCACTATATCTTTTTTGCAAGGAAATAAGGAAAGACAATACAGTTGCACTGTCAGGTGAATGTGCAGATGAAATTTTTGGAGGATATCCCTGGTATAGAAGACCGGAAGACATTAATGCAGATACTTTTCCATGGTCAAAATCTATTAATTCAAGAAAGGAAATATTATCTGATGAATTAAAGGCACTTGATTTGGAGGAATATCTAAATGAACAATATAAAAGTAGTATAAAACAGGTGCCTCACATAGATGGTGAATCCAAATTAGAGTACAGAATGAGAGAATTATTTTATTTAAATATAAAATGGTTTATGATAACACTTTTAAATAGAAAAGATCGTATGAGTATGTCTAATAGTTTGGAAGTTAGAGTACCTTTTGCAGATTATAGATTGGTAGAGTATGCTTTTAATATACCACCGGAGATAAAATTTTATAAAGGCAGAGAAAAGGGCTTACTGAGAAAGGCACTAGAGGGAATACTGCCAAAGGAAATTGTTGAAAGAAAAAAGAGTCCTTATCCAAAAACTCATAATCCAGAATATACAAAAATAGTTACAAAGCGGATGTCAGATATTATGAAAGACAAGAATTCTCCTATTTTGCCGCTTATAGATAAAAAGTCAGTTAAGACATTAATAGATACAGGAGGATCTTCTTTTAAAGCACCTTGGTTTGGCCAACTTATGAGAGGACCACAGCTTCTTGCTTATCTTATTCAGGTAAATACATGGCTTAAAGAGTATAATATCAAGATAGAATTTTAAAAAATAGAGTTTCTAGCTTGAAAGTTAATTTATACAGGTCATGTAATGACAAATTTCAACACCATAAACAGAGTTCTTGGCATCAGATGAAGTTTTGACTCCACCTGATGCTTAGAAATCGTTATCCAGGGACGTAGCTGATCTT
>DAIMMR010000437.1:0-3232 GCA_036720575.1 Clostridium sp. | reverse complement strand
ATGTATTTGCAAGTAGAAAGTGATGATATGGAAGGATTTAGAATACAAAGGGGAGATTTAGTTTTTGTACATAGTACAGGAGAAATTTATAATAATTCCATATATCTAGTAGAGTATAGTGGAAAAAGGGAATTGAGACAGATAAAGAAGCTGGATAGTAATAAGGTGCTTCTTATTAGTAGTAGAAGTGGTATAAGAACAGAAACTATTGAGATTAAAAGTTTAAAGGTAATTGCTAAATTGGATAGGCTTGAAATAAAACTTTAATTTGGAATTAAAGATGAATATTTAAGGCACAGCTAGATAAATACAAAATATAGTGGAATTGGCTAGGATAAGAACAGAGATTCTATTCTGGCCAATTTTTAATTTAAATTCCTTCTAAGTTGAAGTCAGGTACAAATTTTTTAGAAGAACTTGTACTTTCTTGAATAAATGCATTTTTTATCCCTAGAGATAGACAATAATTTATAAATGAATCATAGTGCTTTGGGTTTAAAGACCTATTTATTTCAGGAAACTTATAAGAATTATACATAGGCGTATACTGATTCATTATACTTATGTAAACTGAATCTCCAAAGGTATGGTATATATAATCTATTATTTTCTTTGAGTCAAATAATAAACCGGGCAGCATGAGGTGCCGTATTATAACGCCTTTTGTTACCATGCCGTTTTTATCAAATTTTATAGTGCCTACTTGGTTAAACATTTCTTCTATGGCTTTTGAAGCATAGCTAAAGTAGTCGGGGGCATGAGAATATTTAACTGCGTATTTGTTATTAAAATATTTTAAATCAGGAAGATACACATCTATATATCCTTTCAGGTCTTTTAAAGTAGCTGTATTTATATAGCTGTTAGTATTGAATAATACTGGCAGATGAAGCCCCTTTGATTTAGCTATATCCAGGGCTTCAATTATTTGTGGAATGTAATGGGTTGGAGTAACTAAATTTATGTTGTGGGCATTTCTATCCTGTTGTTCTAGAAAAATTTCACTAAGCCTTTTTATGGATACTTCTTTTCCTATGTTCTCAGCACTTATAGTGTGATTCTGGCAAAAAACACATCTTAGATTACAATTAGAAAAAAAGATAGTTCCGGAACCATTAATACCAGAAATGCAGGGTTCTTCCCACTTGTGTAAGGATACTTTGGCTATTTTCACATTTTTGCCAGCATTGCAAAAGCCAGTTAAGCCTTTTAATCTGTTTGCTTTGCAGGATCTAGGACATAAGTTGCAATTTTCCAAATAGTTTTGCATAAAAGCACTTCCTTTAAAGTTTAGATAATTAGAAATAAATATAGAGTATAACTTTTTAATTATAGCATAAGGAAGTAATTCATCTATTATAATTTCTAAGATAAAAAACAATACATTGTATTATAAATATAAGACTTACTAAACCAAAAGCAGGATATAAAAATGAAATTAGTTTTACAAAACCAATTTGGGATACAGGAATTGTAATTAATATTATTATAATTACTGATTTTTTATAGGATATATTAAATACTTCTTCAAAGTTTTTTCCTACACTATATATATTAGACACTTCTGTAGAAAACATCTCCAACCAAATTATAGTAAGCAGTACTATTTCTAATATTTTTCCAAAACGATTGGCTATGTAGAGGAGAGGAATTTCATATTTGAATATATAGGGTATATTCAAAATTAGCATGAAGTTTATTATAAAAACCAGTATTGTAAGGATTAAGGATCCGATAATAGAACCTGCAATAAGGCTTTTCTTTTTGTTTATAGAAAGACTTAAAGGCACTAAAACACCACTGCAGGATAATATATTAAAACCAGAATACATTAATGAAGAGAAAAGCCAGTTCCTTTTACAACAGTTTATGTTTTTTAAGTTAGATATATTTAGATTTTTATAAAAAGCTAAATACAATATAAATAAGGTCACTATTACTAATATAAGTGAAGGAACTATGACTGAATTTATTTCAAGCAGGCCTTTAGTATCTCTAAATAATATAATTATAGATATAAATATCATAAATATTATACCTATCCACCGTGATACACCAAAGTATTGATGAATTAGGGCACCACTTCCAGCAAGTATTATAGCTGATCCACCAATTAAGAAAAAAGTAGTTAAGGAATTGGTAAGTATACCTAAAAAACCAGGACTTACTAAGGATATGAGACCATCATAAGAGTTTAACTTATATTTTTTGCTTATGTTAATTATTATAATTGACATTACTATGTATACAATACAGCAGATCAATATACCTATGAAACTTTTGTAACCATATTGGGTAAAAAATTGGCTTATTTCTTGTCCTGATGCTAAGCCAGCTCCAACTATTGTACCTATAAATACAGCGGCTACTTGGAAAATCAAAACAATCTCTTTACTCAAAAATATCCCTCCAGTAATATAAATTTTTAATTTTACATATGTCCACTTTTCTGACAAAGGTAGTCATCGGATAAATATGTCCTATATATAAATATATAAATCACATATAAAAATAATGAATTATAAATTAAAATTTTATTTACGGGAAAAATAAAGTTTAAGTGAATTAGTTAAGTCATTTGAAAGAAAATAGGTTGGCATGATGATTAGTTATTTCTTTGAAAATGACTTAACTTAATAGAAGGAGGTGAATTTCTACTACAGAGTAAAAACTGGGAGTAGGAAGTATATGAGGAAAAGAAGTATAATTTGTACTATAATATTTATAATTTTTTCTTGCAGTTTAATATGCGGGTGCAGTTTAAATAAAAAAGAAGATACTAAAGAGTCAAATGAAAATTTTGATATGAAAGCAGCAGGTAATACGGTAGATACTTATATGAAATATCTTATGAAAAATGATGTTGAAAATATTAAAAAATTATATTCCAAAGAACTTCTAAAAAGTCCTATAAAGAGTGAAAATCAAAATTTAAAAATTGTTGGATATAGTCTAAGTGACAGCAGCGAAATTGGAAAGTCCGGGCAATTTAAGGTAAAGGTGGCAAGAGTAGATTTAAGCAAACCTTTTGCAGTGTTAGATGAATATTCTATAAAAATAGTAAAGGAAGGTAATGACTATAAGATTGATAAGACTAGCGATGTTGTAGATAGGGAGGCATTTATTGAAAAAGATAAAATAAAAATGAGAAATAAAAATGATGTAAAGGCAAATATAGTGATAGATATAACAAATGTACCTAATTATGTATTCCCAAAAGATGATAAGGTAA
>DAIMMR010000436.1:0-3243 GCA_036720575.1 Clostridium sp. | reverse complement strand
TTAAGTATAATACCTTTTTAGCCTTATATGGAATTATTTGAAATATTTCTCTTAGCAATAAAAAAGTTTCTATATTGTCATTATCCTCAAATATAATATCTAGATTTAATTCATAAGATTCATCTTGTAATAGTTTATTCTTTTTAGATAATCGTATATATTCATTTAACATAGATTTATTTATATAAGATAAAATGTATGGATTACTATCTTTTACAAGAAGAGAATTAGGAAACTTTCTGATTAATGTAATAAAGAATATTAATAAATCTGATTCCCCTTCAGCATAATTAAGCATATATGTATATTTCTTTATTAATGGTAAAAACATTTTATATAAATTAAGTAACTCATTATTATCTTTTTGTGCTTTTAATATTAATATATTTAATTCTCTTAAGTCATCCATATCTTAATTCCTCCTTTTTCTAATAAAGAGAGAAATTAGGATATTTTGTAAACTTTTATACAAAACTTTTTTATATCTATTAGTTAATTTATAATATTTATAATGAATACTATAAATTAACACTTAAAATGAAACTAAAAAGGAGGGGATTATAATTAAATCAAAAAAATTGTATATTCTATTAATTATTATTACTTTAATATTAATCGGAACGATTATTATATCTTTTTCAAATAAAACTTCATTTGAAAAAGATATATTTAAAAAGTATGGTGATAATGTAAAGAAAATTGAACTTCTAGACTCTAAAAATAATAACTCTAAGATAATTAAAGATAATGATACTATTAATAAAATAATTGAAGATTTATTTACAATTAATATGAAAAAATACGACAATGAAATACCTGAAAATATTGAAAAGATTTATTATATTGGACTTTATAATGAAGAGTCTCTTTTTATTGGATTAACTTTATATGATAATAAATATATTACTATATTTGTTAGCAATTCAAGTTCAAGCAAAACAAAAACGTATAGAATTAGAAATAATTTTAATATTGATTATATAAATAAATTATTAAAATAAATAAATCAGTTAGAATTCTAACTGATTTATTTATTTTAATAATTTATTCTAGAACAATCCATCCAGCAGATGTATGAGCTTTTTTAATTACACCTCTACCTGTTATAAATCTAAGTGGACCGCTATTTACTGTATACTCAATAAATGGTAGTAGGATCTCTATTTTATCATACTTAGGGTTATCTTCCATAAAGTCTATCATATAGCCTAATTGCCAATAGCCTTCATAAACTTGAGCTTTTAATATAGATTTATCAGAAGGAAGTAACATAGTTGAAAATAAAGATATAACACCAGCAGCTAAACCAGCTGGTGTACTCTTAATAAAAACTAATCCTAAAATAGAAGCAACAGGTCCTAATGCTTCTATCAATTTCGATTCATTGGGAGAAACTATACCTGAATCATACGTAACTCTTTGAGCTCTTTGAACTTTTCGTAATGAATCTAAAGTCACTATTATAGTATCAGCGTACTCTATTGCCATAACTTATACCTCCATTTGCTTTTAGGAGTAAGCATAACCACTAATAATTTTAATTTAAATTAGCTAATTCATATATTAAAAAGATATTTATCAATATTTTGTAAACCTATATTATAAATTTAATAAACTTTTTAATATTTGTTATTAGAGCCTTCTCAAAAACTCCCCAAATTCACAAGAAGTCCCCCATATTAAATAGGGGGGACTTCTTGTGAATCCTTAACTACTCTCAATTATTTTTTGAAAAAATATAAATAACTATTTATATATGTTTTCTATAATAAAACTTACTTTCTAAATCTCTATTTTCTCTTGTAAATATCCTTGCCTTTCTTCGTGATCCTCCTTATCCCAACCTAATAATTTTTTTTCTAAATCGTTATAATCATATTCCCTGGGTGTAAAGTTATCGAATTTAAGTTTTTTTGAATTTCTCTTAGGTTCGTTGAAGGCTCCAGGCTTAACCATACTTATCATAAGACCTATAAAATTATCTGCTTGCTGCCTTTTGAAATGCTCATAAACTTCTTTTACCTGGTATAAATCTCCCTTAGCACTAGAATATATCCTCATTGCTTCATCCTTAGTCACATTGTGTTCATCCATTATTTTTATAACTTGCTCTATTCCCTTTTGAAGCTCCTGGGTATCATCAGCTTCAATAGTTGCTGATAATTCATCAATTGCCTTAGGCTCTTTAATAGCTCTAGTCTTATTAGATTTTATGTAAAACCTTATACTGGTTACTTTTCTGCCGGTTTTAATTTCTTCAAATTCAAAACTTATATCACTCATTTTTTTCAATTCTTTTTGAGCTCTTTCTAAGATATATCTTTTAAAATCATTGTACTTAGGATATATATTTTCAGATTTTAAAAGTTTTCTTAACTCATCAACTTCAATATCTATATATCCCTGCTTTTTAAATTCATTACATTTTAAAAACTCATATACTCTAGGAGAATACTTACTTTTCATGCTTAAAACATTCGCTAGCTTATATTGAGTAAACATAGTATTCAGTTTTAACATATATGGCTTTAAGTAAGGACTAAAAGTTAACTCAACATAACCTGTTCCCTTTTCATAAACAGCTCCACTAAGCCAAGCAGTTTGAATGAGCTTATTCCCTTCCTGAATCTCAAAAACTTTTTTCATAAGCTCCTTGGTTATTTTAGGAATCTCAGTGTATTTAGTTTGAGTTTCAATTCCTAGTAGTTCTATAAAATCAGCTATTTTAAATTTATATGGTTTAAATTCTTCATCTTCTGGTTGAACCATGCTTGCAAGTGTAAGTATTATCTTTTGCTCTTCCAAGCTTAAATCATAACTAGAGTTCATAATAAAATAATTAGATTTTTTGACAATATAATTCTCATTCATACAATCACCTCTATAAGAATATTTTACCATATATTTACGAATAATCAACACTATTGTTCGCACTCGCTTTTCACTACGGAAAACTCGTCTTTCACTACGGAAAACTCGCTTTTAACATATTTTTCACTACGGAAAACTCGTCTTTCACTACGGAAAACTCGCTTTTAAATTTTTAAAGCTAGTAACATCAAGGCTTTGAGTGGTGTCTAAAACATTTAAAACAAAAAGATGTTAAAACATATAAAACAACAACAGTGGTTGTTGTCTTGAAATGAGATTAAAAATTCTCAGTTTTTTTACTGTAAAAATTAAAAATAAAAGTAATGACGTTACTATTGTATTTACAAAATATGGGAATTATACTTATATGCA
>DAIMMR010000435.1:0-3268 GCA_036720575.1 Clostridium sp. | reverse complement strand
TTTTCTGAAAATCCCTTCAGCATATTATCTTCTAGTTCATCAAACTGATTTACTAGCATTCTAGCATAGGCAAATAAGTTCTTCCCTGCTTCTGTAATATATAGTTTTTTACCAATTCGTTCAAATAACAATACACCATAATGCTCCTCTAATTCCCTAACTGCCTGGCTGACAGTTGGTTCTGAGATATAACATTGAGCTGCAGCAGTACTCATTTTACCTGTTTCTACTACCGCAATAAAAATTTTTAAATGTCGAATTGTCATATTGATAACTCCTTTTTATTATTCCGTCCTATTACATTTACTACTTAATAGGTTTTACCTATCATTATTATAACATAATATGTATTTCCTTATTTAGTCACAAGTGATATTATGAAAACAAGTAGTACTTCTAAATAAAACACAAAGGTAAAGATATTTCTTGTTTAGAATATGGATTTTCTTATTATTATGGCAAACTTATTAAAAATGAATGATAACTTTAAAGGAGATGTATAATCACTATGGTTAGTGCAAAAAGACAAAAAGAAATGAAAGCATTAGGATTTTTATTACAAAATGACAAAGAACATTATTCTGTCAGATTTTTAAGTAAAGCCGGCAATTTTACAGTAAAAGAATTAAACAACATTAATAAAATTGCAGAAAAATATGGACGAGGGTATTCGGGACTTACAACAAGACTTCAAATTGAAGTTCCATGGATCAAGGACGAAGATGCAGAAAAAGTAATTCAAGAAGCTAAAGCTTTAGGTCTACGCCACGGCGGTACAGGCCAAAAAGTAAGACCTTTAGTTGCCTGTAAAGGAACTGTATGCCTCCATGGCAATATTGACACCCAAGCAATTTGTAGAGAATTAGACCGCAAATACTTTGGAACTGATACTCCACATAAATGTAAAATAGGAATAGTTGGGTGTGCTAATAACTGTGGAAAAGCTAATATAAATGATATCGGAGTTATGGGAAGATGTGTACCTAAATTTAATTTGGATAATTGTGTTGGCTGCGGACTTTGCGTAACAAATTGCCGACAAAAAGCATTACAGTTAGTAGATAAAAAAATAGTTCATAATAAAAATTTATGTGTAAAATGTGGTGAATGTGTACGAGTATGCAAGAGTAATGCTGCTACTGCTAAAGAAAAAGGTGCAGAAATATTTGTTGGTGGAAGATTTGGAAGAGAAATGAGAATTGGAGACTCACTTGGAAAGATATTTAAAGAAGAAGAAATAGTATCAGTTGTCGATACCATTATGGAGTATTATAGACAAACCGGCAATAAAGGTGAAAGAATTTCAGGAGTTATGGATAGGATTGGAAAAGAGAAATTTATAGCTGATATATTAAACAAAATTGATTAATTATTCTACATAATAACCTATAAAATTGTAAAGCATGTCAAGAATATCTTTAAAAAAGGATATTTTTAACATGCTATTTTTACATCTTTCAGTTATTTAAGAAATCCTTTTAATATAGTATCTTCCGCTTCTTTTTCCGAAAGTCCTAATGACATAAGTTTTATAAGCTGATCACTGGCAATTTTTCCTATAGCAGCTTCATGTATAAGTTGTGAGTCTGAATGAAATGCTGATATTTTAGGTATAGATTGTACCGTTGCTTTATCCATTATTATGGAATCACATTGAATATGACCCCTGCATCTCTCATATCCAGACATATTTAAATGAAATAGTTGTTTTGACTCGTCTCGTGCCACAGAACGAGAAATTATTCGTGCAGAAGAATCTCTTCCTACCATTTCCACATTTATCTTCGACTCTGCATCTTGATTTTTGTATGTAAGAAGTCTCTCTGATACTACAGCTCTAGCATTTTTATGAAGTTTTATTTCTGTATCCCTTTTAGTACTGCTTACTCCTTTTATTTGGACTAGCTCTAATTCAGCATATCCTCCTTCTTCAACTTCTATTATTGTTTTAGGATTCAATACTCTTTCACCATTCCCACTGCCTTCTCCAAAATGTCTCTCTACATATTTTATGCGAGCACCTTTCCTTACAAAAAATTCATGGACTCCATCATGTTGAGATTTTTTATCACCTGGATTATGTATACCACAACCTGCCACTATAAGTACATCTGACCCCTCACCAATTTCAAAAGTGTTATACACAACATCATTTAACCCTTCTTGTGTTAAAATTACAGGTATATGTACACTCTCACCTTTAGTACCGGGTTTTACTATTATGTCTATACCAGGCTTATCTTTTTTTGTAATTATATCTATATTGGCTGTAGTATTTCTTGCAGCCTTTTCTCCATTCTTTCTTATATTATAAGCACCAATTGGCAATTCATGAAGTCCTGACATTTGACTTAACATACTTTTATCCAATTCATCCAACATCTAAAAAGTACCTCCCTTTTGACAAATCTCACCGCATCTACAATTATCATTCTTTTTTATTTTATCAAGTACACTTTCTTTTGATGCTATCTCTTCAATTCTACCATCTGCAAGTATGATAACTTTATCTGCTAAATTTAAAATTCTCTCTTGGTGAGATATTATAATTATAGTCGTTTCTTTATTTTTATTCATATCTTCAAAAGTTTCAACTAATTTGTTAAAACTCCATAAATCTATTCCTGCTTCAGGCTCATCAAACAATGCAACTTTGAGGTTTCTCGCAAGTATAGTTGCTATTTCTATTCTCTTAAGTTCACCGCCGGAAAGGCTTGAATCAACATCCCTATTTATATAATCTTGAGCACAAAGTCCCACATCCTGAAGTAATTTACACGTATTTACCTTATTATCTCCTCCAGCTAGGTTTATCAATTCATTTACTTTTATACCTTTAAATCTTGCCGGCTGTTGAAATGCAAAACCTATACCTTTTTTAGCTCTCTCGGTGATATCTAAATCTGCAATATTTTCTCCATCTAATAATATATTTCCAGAAGAAGCTTTATATATTCCCATTATTGTTTTGGCTAAAGATGATTTACCACTGCCATTTGGCCCAGTAATTACATATATTTTTTTCTTTTTAAACTTTAAGTTTATATTTTTTAAAATATTAATTTTCCCATTATCATTTTCTATTTCCAGACATAAATCTTTTAATTCTAACATCTATCTAATCCTCCTTATTATATTAAAATTATTTTATCCGATGGCTACCATCCGTAACACTCCCATCACACACAGCAAAAGCGACTACCACCAAATCAAAGATTTGGGATATCTGCTTGCACACAGCGAAAGCGACTATCACCAAATCAAAGAT
>DAIMMR010000434.1:1398-3273 GCA_036720575.1 Clostridium sp. | reverse complement strand
TAGACATGGAATTCATCCACCTTTCTTTTTAATATTTCAAAATATTTATCAAAATCATAAAGAAGTTCTTTATCGCTTTCAAAATCAGTTAACTCTAGTTCTGCAATCCAGCCTTTTTCATAAGGATTTTCATTTATTAGTTCAGGTGAATCAGCTAAGTTTTCATTTACTGCTGTAATTGTGCCACTTACAGGAGATACTACTTCAAAAACAGCCTTTCCAGATTCTATAGAACCTACTTCGTCAAATTGTTCTACTATGGTTCCTATTGATGGTTGATCAAAGAATAGTATATCTGATAGATTGTGCTGAACGTAATCGGTAACACCTATTCGTGCTTTATTACCTACAACATAAGCCCAGCAGTCATTTTCATTGAAATATAAGCCTTCCTTTGGTATCCTAAATATAAACTTATCCTTTTTATAAGTCTCGTATTCAAAGCTTTCAGGATAAACTGCGGCATTAGCTTTTTCTATTTTATCTTCTTGTTTTGCAAGTTTATCAGTTATAATATTTACAAGGTTTAATTCACTTTCTCCTAGTTTTAAACTTTTTCCAATAGTAAGGTTATTTGCTTTAGCTTCATCACTTATATTAATTTTTTTGGTAATTTTTAAGCCCTTTTCAGAAGCAAGCTTACTGGCACATCTTGTGGCACATCCATCAAGTACAAGAAGAGGTTTTTCTTCTGCAATTTTATTGTATCTTGCATCTGCTGCTCTGTATAAAACAGGACAAATAATTTCACTATCTGTAGTTTCAATTAGTTTTATAGCTACTTCTTTAGTAATGCATCCAGCACATTTATCAAGACCATTACATGGAAGAATGGCATAAGATTTATTCATTACCTTCAAGCTCCTTTCGTATGGTTTTTATTTTTTTTGTGGTTTCTCTTTTATTAGGGAATGTTAATGCATCAACTCCACAAGTTTTTCCACAAGCACGGCAGAACACAACGCAGTTGCCAGGATTTTTTACAATAAGTTTTTTACCTTCATTTTCTATGACTTCGTAAACATTATGAGGACAAAATTTCACACATTCCATGCAGTAGTTACATTTATCATAATCTATTCTTGGACTCCAATCTATTTTTTCCCTTGGAACCCCCATAAAAGTTGATTCGCTCATTATTCTTCCTCCTCAATGCCTAAATCTTTTAATGCTTTTTCAACTAATGAAAATGCTTTTTCATTAGTCATATCTCTTATATCCAGCATAACTGCATCCTTTTCGATATCTAGGCCAGCATCTTTGAAAGCCTGTTTAAACATTTTTCTTTGCATATTTGGAGCACAGGCACCAATTATTAATTTTCTATGAGCTTTTAAAAAATCAGCAAGGAATCTATCACCATCTTCTTCACAAAGTTGTGGATGGATAAATCCATATTCTACAGGTAGTTCTACTCTAACCTGATTAATAAAATCCCAGATATCCATTGCCTTAAAGCCTGGGCACTTTCCAGTGCATACACACATAATAAAACCTGGTAATTGTCTTTCTTCCATAATAAAATCCTCCCTAATATTGTTTTATTTCTATTCCTTTAGCATCGAAAATTGGTTTCATAAATGGAATTTTAGGATACATAAAAATATAAACATCTTTTTTCAAAATTAAACTATTTAATATATAAATGTTAACTCCATCATATTGGTATTCATCATAAAGCCCTTCTTTTCTAAAATCCTTTACAATCTCAACCTTGAGATTCACGACTGTAGTCGTATTACCTGATCAACAGGTTACACTACTGTTATGCTTCCTGACTAAAAAGCTACCATGGACTTTTTTAGCATATTTGACTGCCTTTTCCTGAACAGTTACCATTTATAAATCCTCCTTGTGTTTTAATTTTCTTATTAT
>DAIMMR010000434.1:0-1298 GCA_036720575.1 Clostridium sp. | reverse complement strand
CATGCGTCTAATGTATTAGGAGCAATTCAACCAATAAGAGAAATTGGTAGAATAGCAAAAAAACATAAGGTGAAATTTCTAGTAGATTCAGCTCAAACTGCAGGGGCCTATCCTATTGATGTTGAAAAAGATAACATAGATATTTTAGCTTTTACAGGTCACAAAGGTCTTCTTGGTCCAACAGGAACAGGAGGATTTATAGTGAATTGTGACATTGATATAAATCCTTTAAAATCTGGTGGAACAGGTGGAGATTCTAAATATCCATACCAGCCTAATTATTTTCCAAATAGATATGAAGCTGGTACTCCAAATGTAGTTGGAATTGTTGGGTTAGGTGAGGCATTAAACTTCATATATTCCATTGGAATTAAAAATATAAGAAAAAAAGAAGAAGAGATTATTGAATATGCAATTGAAAGACTTAAAAGTGTTAAGAAAATAGAGCTATATGGGCCTAAAAAGTCAGATAAAATAGTAGGTGTAGTATCATTTAATATAAAGGATATAAAGGCTGAAGAAATATCATATGAACTTGATAAACAGTATGATATTATGGTTAGATCTGGATTACATTGTGCACCTACAGCACATAAAATTATGGGTACAGAAAATATCGGAGCTGTTAGAATTGGCATAGGATATTTTAATGAAAAAGAACACATAGATACTCTTGTAGAAGCTTTAAATAAAATACAAAATAAGTAATGTAGTTTGTTAAATTATACATAACTTATTGGATATGATTAAAATAAAATGGAAAGGGTAGTGATGATGTGTATCTAAATAATATAAAACTTTTATTTATACAACCCTGCGTAGCTGAAAGTAAAAAAATAAGATTTAAAGCAGAGTTTTCATCAGATGTTTCCAACATAATGCCATATCTAAATTCAGTTGTGAAAAGTGGAAGTTACAATAGTAATATGCCTAGCTTTACATTTAAGAAAGATAGTAGACTAATAAATATTTACGCCAATGATATGACTGTTGCAAAAGCAATTAACGAAACCGATGCATATTCTATAATGGATTTTGTAAAAGATTTAATAAATGAAACATATGATAATAAGAATAGTATAGAACCAAATTATGAAATGAGAAAAAAACCATCGGCTTTTAAGATTTATTCATATTTACCTAAAAAAAATTGTAAAAAATGTGGTGAAACTACTTGTATTGCTTTTGCATCAAAGTTATTAACAGGAGTAAAAACACTAAACCAGTGTGCTGTTCTAGAAGAAGAACAATATAAAGAAAAACTAAAAAGTTTAAATGATTTATTAGAACTTGTATAG
>DAIMMR010000433.1:0-3280 GCA_036720575.1 Clostridium sp. | reverse complement strand
ATTCTCCATCTTCTATTTCAATATTTATGTCATCTAGTGCTTTTTTTTCAAAAGGTGAACCTTTCATATATATATGAGTTAAATTTTCTATTTTAATCGGCATAATTCACTCACCATCTCATCTATAGTTAATATATCGGGTTTAATATCTACACCACTATTCCTAAGTTCATAGGCTAATTCTGTCATTTGAGGTACATCAAGTCCTATTTTTTTCATCTTAGATACCTGACTAAATATGTTTCTAGGAGATCCTTCCATTATAATTTTACCTTCATCCATAACAATTATTCTATCTGCTTCTACTGCTTCTTCCATGTAATGTGTGATTAAAATTACTGTCATATTGTATTTGCTGTTTATATCTTTTATTGTATTCATTACTTCACGCCTACCAGATGGATCAAGCATTGCAGTTGATTCATCAAATATTATACAATCAGGTCTCATAGCAAGCACTCCTGCTATAGCTACTCTTTGCTTCTGTCCACCTGAAAGTAAATGAGGTGCATGTTTCCTATATTCATACATATTTACTCTTTTTAAACACTCATCAACTCTTGTTCTTATTTCCTCTGATGGAACTCCTAGATTTTCTGGTCCAAAAGCAACATCTTCTTCTACTATAGTAGCAACTATTTGATTATCTGGATTCTGAAAAACCATTCCTACCTTATTTCTTACCTTCCATGTATTTTTTTCATCTGAAGTATCTATATCTTCTACATATACTTTTCCATCAGTTGGAGTTAAAAGAGCATTTATATGTTTAGCCATAGTAGATTTCCCAGACCCATTTCTTCCAAGTACTACAAGAAATTCTCCCTTTTTCACCTGGAAATTTACATGATCTACAGCTAATTTTACGTTTTCATTATCATTGTTCTTATATTTATAGCTTACATTATCACATACTATTATATTTTTTTCCATAGAAACACCTCCCTAATTTGATGAGCAACAAAATTGAAACAGTATTTTATAGAAAAACAGGGATTAAGCTAGTCTTTACTTAATCCCTTTAATTTTATACTAACTCTAGTATAACTAATTCGGCTCCGTCGCCTCTTCTTGGACCCATTTTATACATTCTAGTGTATCCACCATTTCTTTCAACATATTTAGGAGCTATATCTGTAAATAAATTTTTTACAACTTCTTCTTCAGTTACAAAAGAAAGTACCTGTCTTCTAGCATGAAGATCTCCTCTTTTTGCAAGAGTAATCATCTTTTCTGCTAAACTTCTTGTTTCCTTTGCTCTAGTTACAGTTGTCTGTATTTTACCATACTTTAAAAAGTTAGTAACAAGACTTCTAAGCATTGCTCTTCTTTGGTCAGATGGACGTCCTAATTTACGATACTGTGCCATTTATATCCCTCCTTACTGTAGGTAATAAGTTTATCCGTTCATTATTTTAACAAATTTTAGTCTTCACTTTGCTTTAATGATAATCCTAAGGCATCAAGCTTTTGCTCAACTTCTTCTAAGGATTTTTTACCTAAATTCCTTACCTTCATCATATCATCCATTGTTCTTTCTGTTAACTCTTGAACTGTATTTATTCCAGCCCTCTTTAGACAATTATAACTTCTTACTGAAAGGTCTAATTCTTCTATTGTCATCTCAAGAACTTTTTCCTTTTTATCCTCTTCCTTTTCAACCATTATTTCTACATTATTAGCATGATCAGTAAGAGTCATAAATAGTTTGAAATGTTCTATGAGAATTTTAGCTGATAAACTTACAGCTTCATCTGGTAATATAGTCCCATTAGTCCATACTTCTAATGATAATTTATCATAATCAGTTATTTGACCAACTCTTGTATTCTCTACAGCAAAATTAACTCTTTTAATAGGAGTGTATATTGAATCTACAGGAATAGTACCTATTGGCATGTCTTCAGACTTATTCTTTCTTTGAGAAACATATCCTCTTCCTCCGTTGACAGCAATCTCCATATAGAGTTTACCATCATCATCTAAGGTAGCTATATGTAAGTCTTTATTAATTATTTCAACATCACCATCTGTTTTTATGTCTCCTGCAACAACTTCTCCTGGTCCTTGTGCATCTATATATATAGTTTTAGGATCTTCTCCATTCATCTTTAAAGCTAATTCTTTTATATTTAGAATTAGCTCTGCAACATCCTCTTTTACTCCACGAACAGTTGAAAATTCATGAAGTACACCATCTATTTTTATATAATTAGCAGCAACTCCTGGAAGGGAAGAAAGAAGAATCCTTCTAAGTGCATTACCAAGAGTAATACCATAGCCTCTTTCAAGGGGCTCCACTACAAACTTTCCATAGTTACCATCTTCACTAGTTTCAACACATTCTATTTTGGGTTTTTCTATTTCTAACATGAATATAACCCTCCTTCTATTTATCTAATAATGTATTCTGAGGGCAACTGATTCTATATTAACTACTTACTGTATAACTCTACGATTAATGTTTCGTTAACAGGAACATCTATATCCTCTCTTGTTGGCTGTCTAAGAACTTTTGCTTGGAAATTTTCTACATTTCCTTCTAACCAAGTTGGTAAAGTTTTTGGGTTTTCTGCAAAAGTTTTAAATTTCTCTGATGACTTACTTTTATCACTTACAGTTATATTATCATTAATTGATACCTTAAAAGAAGGTATATCCACTTTTCTGCCATTAACTAAAAAATGGCCATGAGTTACCAATTGTCTAGCTTCTGCTCTTGACTGTCCATATCCTAATCTATAAATTACATTGTCAAGTCTTGTTTCAAGTAAAACTAATAAATTTTCACCTGTTATTCCTTTTTTCCTATCAGCTGTTTCATAGTATTTTCTAAATTGTCCTTCTAATAGTCCATATATTCTCTTAGCTTTTTGCTTTTCTCTCAATTGTAAACCATAGTTTGATACCTTTTTTCTTCTTTGACCATGTTGCCCTGGTGCATATCCTCTTCTTGAAAATGCACACTTATCTGTATAACATCTATCCCCTTTAAGGAATAATTTTAAGCCTTCTCTTCTGCAAAGTCTGCATACTGATCCAGTATATCTTGCCATTAAAACTTACACCTCCCGTTACTAAACTCTTCTTCTTTTTGGTGGTCTGCATCCATTATGTGGAATTGGAGTAACATCTTTGATCAATGTAACTTCAAGTCCTGCTGCCTGTAACGACCTTATTGCGGCTTCTCTACCAGCACCAGGTCCCTTGACATATACTTCGATGCTTTTTAATCCATGTTCCATAGCTGCTTTAGCTGATGTTTCAGCTGCCATTTGTG
>DAIMMR010000432.1:0-3283 GCA_036720575.1 Clostridium sp. | reverse complement strand
TAGAAAAAGAAAAATATATAGCAGATGATACTAAGACTGTAAAAGATGCATTAGTAGGCTTAATTGCAAAATTAGGTGAAAATATGACACTTAGAAGATTTAAGAAATTTTCTGTTTCAAAGGGTTTAATCGAAAGCTATATTCATGGTGGCGGAAGAATAGGAGTTTTGGTTAAACTTGAATGTGAAAATGAGAGTCCTGTTCTAAAGGAAGTTGCAAAAGATGTAGCTATGCAGGTAGCTGCTGCTAATCCACTATTCTTAGATAAGAATACAGTTGATAGTGATGCTTTAGAAAAAGAAAAGGAAATATATAAAGTTCAAGCTTTAAATGAAGGAAAACCAGAAAAAATCGTTGATAAGATAGTTATGGGAAAAGTTCAAAAATATTATAAAGAAAACTGCTTAGTAAATCAAGTATGGGTTAAGGATTCAGACTTTACTATCGATAAATACCTTAAGGATAAATCAAAGGAAGTTGGAGCTGAAATAAAGATTTCTGATTTTGTTAGATTTGAAAAAGGTGAAGGAATAGAGAAGAAAGAAGAAAACTTTGCTGAAGAGGTTCGTAAGCAGATGGAAGGTAAATAGTAACTGAAAAGAGAACACGCCGTGTTCTCTTTTTTTGGGTATCAACTTTTTAAGTTTTATATTTCATTTTATCATAATTTGGAGGTATAATATAAATGGGTAATCTTAAATACAAAAGGGTAATGCTTAAACTTTCAGGGGAAGCTTTGGCAGGAGAAAAAGGATATGGGCTGGATTTTGATGTAGCAAAAAGTATAGCAATTGAAATAAAAGAACTCACATCTATGGGAATATCAGTAGGAGTTGTTGTAGGTGGCGGTAATATCTGGAGAGGAAGAAGCGGAGAGGGTATGGACAGAACCACTGCAGATTATATGGGAATGCTTGCTACATGTATAAATGCTCTGGCGCTTCAGGATTTACTGGAAAATTTAGGAGTAAATACTAGAGTTCAGACAGCTATCGAGATGAGAGAAGTAGCAGAACCATTTATAAGAAGAAGGGCAATGAGACATTTAGAAAAAAATAGGGTGGTTATATTTGCTGCGGGCACTGGGAATCCATATTTTTCAACAGATACAACTGCAGCTCTTAGGGCAGCAGAAATAGAGGCAGATGTTATACTTTTGGCTAAAAAAGTAGACGGTGTATATGATAAAGATCCTCATAAGTATAAAGATGCTCAAAAATTTGATAAGTTAACTTATATTGAAGTATTGGATAAAGGACTTCAAGTTATGGATTCTACAGCTACATCACTTTGTATGGATAATGATATACCTATATTAGTATTTGGATTAGATAATCCAGAAAACATAAAAAAGATTGTTCTTGGAGAAAAAATTGGTACACTTGTTTGTAAAGAATAAAAATAAGGAGGTATTTTCTTATGATCAAGGATACTTTAAATAAGGCAGATGGGAAAATGGGTAAGACCATAGATGCTTTAAAAAGTGAATTAGCTTCTATGAAAGCAGGGAGGGCTAGTGCAGCGCTGCTTGATAGAATAGAGGCAGAATACTATGGCTCAATGACTCCTATAAATCAATTGGGAAACATATCTATTCCAGAACCAAGAGTACTTTGTATACAACCTTGGGATAAAACGGCCTTAAAGGCAATAGAAAAGGCAATATTGAAATCTGACCTAGGTATAAATCCATCTAATGACGGAGAAGTTATCAGATTGGTTATACCTGAACTTACAGAAGAAACTAGAAAAGATATAGTAAAGAATGTAAAGAAATCAGGAGAAGATTCAAAGGTTGCCGTAAGAGCAATAAGAAGAGAGTGCAATGATAATATTAAAGCTCTTAAAAAAGAAAATGATATTTCTGAAGATGAAATAAAAAAGGCTGAGGCAGATGTTCAGAAAAAAACTGATGACTTTATAAAAAAGATAGATGAAATAATTAAAAAGAAAGAAAATGAAATTATGTCACTATAAAGTAAGCAGTTATTGGACAAAAAATATATTTAACAAAAACCTGCGATAATACGCAGGTTTTTGTTAAATATGCTTTCACTAAAACTTTGTATTGTAAGAAATGAGGTGTACTATGGTAAAATTTTTTGGCTTAAATAAAAACAAAGACCAAGATGATAGAGAAGTACATATTGATTTAAACAATATTCCAAGACATATAGCTATTATAATGGATGGAAATGGTAGATGGGCTAAAGAAAGAAACTTGCCTAGAACTATGGGACATAAAGCAGGAGTAGAAGCTGTAAGAGATATTGTAAAAGAGTGCAGCAAGTTAAATGTAAAGTATTTAACACTATATGTTTTTTCTACAGAAAATTGGAAAAGACCTAAGGATGAAGTAAGTGCTCTTATGAAGCTTTTAGTTCAATATTTAAAAAAGGAATTAAATGAGTTAAATGAAAATAATGTTATTATAAACTATATTGGAGATATAAGTAAGCTACCTGTGCCTTGTCAAGAGCAATTGATCATATCTCATAAGAAAACTAAAACTAATACCGGACTTGTTCTAAATTTGGCTGTAAATTATGGTGGAAGAAATGAAATTGTAAGGGCTTTTAAACTTATGTATGAAGATATAAAATCTAAAAAAATAAAAGAAGAAGATATAAATGAGGACACTATATCAAAGTATTTGTATACTAGAGGTATGCCAGATCCTGATATTATAATAAGGCCAAGTGGAGAACAGCGTTTAAGCAATTTCCTATTGTGGCAGTGTGCATATTCTGAATTTTGGACTTCCAACATAAAGTGGCCTGATTTTAAAAAAGAACATCTTTATAAAGCTATTTCTGATTATCAAAATAGAGATAGAAGATTTGGAGGATTAAAATAACTGTATATTTGGGATATAAGTTAGAATTTTACTTAAAATCCCTATTTATACTTTATTCTATGGAGGTGGAGATTTGAATAATAGATATTTAGGAGCATTTGCACTCATACCATTTATTTTAATAGTATTCTTAGGTGGAATTTATTTAAAATATGGAATTATGATCATTTCACTTATGGGAATGTATGAATTTTATAAGGTAATAAAACAGAAAAATATAAATTCTATAAATTTGATAGGGTATCTACTTTGTATAGCTTACTATATAACCTTAAGAGTAGAGGCAAACTATAAATTTGTATTTTTTGCTATTATAGTGTCAATTTTTATGATGCTTTGTATTCCAGTTTTAGATGTGGAGTACAATTTTCTAGATGTAGCAACTACCTTGTTTGGTTTTCTGTATGTGGCAGTATTTTTTAGTAC
>DAIMMR010000431.1:0-3285 GCA_036720575.1 Clostridium sp. | reverse complement strand
ACAAACTCTTCTACCTGTCATTCTTTCAAGAATTAATTCTTTAGGAACATCTATAAGGAGAGCTGTATCTATCTTTTGCCCTTTATTATTTAAAAATAAATCTAGAGCTTCAGCTTGATTTACAGTTCTAGGAAATCCATCTAGTAAAAATCCTTCTTTGCAATCATCCTTGCCTAATCTATCTTTAACTATATTTATAGTAACCTCATCCGGTACTAATTGTCCGTTATCTAAATACTTTTTTGCCTCTACTCCAAGTGGAGTCTTCTCTGAAATATTCTTTCTAAAAATATCTCCAGTGGATATATGAGGTATGGAATATTCTTCAGTAATAAATTTAGCTTGAGTCCCTTTTCCAGCTCCTGGAGGACCTAATAAAATTATTTTCAACAGCACCATCTCCAAAAATATTTTATCAATTCAAGAATCCATGATAATGACGCATTACTAGTTGCGATTCTAATTGTCTTATGGTTTCAATAGCTACATTTACTATAATTAATAGCCCTGTTCCACCAAAATATATGCCTTTAAAACTAGTATAAGTTTCTGCTACTATAGGGGATATTGCTATTATCCCTGCAAAAGCTCCTCCTAATACTGACACTCTGGCTAAAACTCTTTCAATAAATACAGCCGTAGGTTCTCCTGGTCTTATACCAGGTATAAATCCTGAAGACTTATTCATATTCTCGGCCATTTCCTCTGGCTTCATAGTAACTTCAGTATAAAACCATGTAAAGAAAATTGTAAGCAAGAAATAAAGCACTAAATATGTCCAATTACTTTCTTTAAACGGACTATACATACTTCCCGTTATAAACTTGTTAAAAGCTGAGTCCGGCCAAAATTGCCCTATAGTCATCGGAAACTGCATAACTGATATAGCAAATATAATTCCAATAACAGCTGCTCCATTTACATTGATTGGAATATTAGTGGACTGTCCCTTATACATTCTTCCTGCATTTGTTTTCCCTGCATACTGTATAGGAATTCTTCTTTCAGATAAACTTGTAATTACAACTCCTACAAATAACAAGAGTACGACTGCTACAAGTCCTACTACTTCTACGAAGTTAACTGTTTCAACTTGCTGCATTTTGAAAATTCCAGCTGCTGCAGAAGGAAATCTCGAAATAATGTTTATAAATATTATAAGAGATATTCCATTTCCAATACCATGTTCGGTAATCTGGTCACCAAACCACATGAGAAAAGTTGACGCTACAGTCACAGTAAATATTATCATAAACATATTGAACTTATCAGATGGATTTGCAAGTGCACCTGCTCTATTTATAATAACATATATAGTTATTCCTTGAATTACACCTAGTGGTACTGAAGCATATCTAGTGTATTCCTGTATCTTCTTTCTACCTTCTTCTCCTTCTTTAGATAATTGCTCTAAACGAGGCAAAGCAACTGTAAGAAGTTGGAATATAATGGAGGAATTAATAAATGGGATAACTCCCATAGCAAATATACTAAATCTGCTAAATGCTCCTCCTGATAGAAGATCATAAAAGCCAAACAACGAGCCATTGCTAGTTAAACTACTTAACTTTGTAGTATCAATTCCTGGAACAGGAATAAAATTTCCCATTCTAAAAATTATTATCATAAATAAAGTAAACAGCAATCTTTTCCTTAGTTCAGGAACTTTCCAAGCATTACGCAAGGTTGATAGCACTTTATATCACCTCTACTTTTCCTCCAGCTGCCTCTATCTTTTCCACTGCAGTTTTAGTAAATTTAGCTGCTTTTACTGTGAGTTTCTTTTGCAATTCACCATTCCCAAGTATTTTTAAACCATCTTTAGACTTTTTAATTACCTTTTTCTCTAAAAGTAATTCTGGAGTAATTTCTGTTCCATCTTCAAATGCATTTAGTCTTTCAATATTTAATTCATAATATTGTTTTGCAAATATATTAGTGAAGCCTCTTTTAGGAAGTCTTCTATACAATGGCATCTGTCCACCTTCAAATCCTATTCTTACTCCACCACCGGATCTAGCTTTCTGTCCATTTTCACCTTTTCCAGCATTTCTTCCAAAACCAGAACCAGTACCTCTTCCAACTCTTTTTGGTGATTTTCTTGATCCTTCTGCTGGTTTTAATTCATGAAGTTTCATTCGTACTTACACCTCCTTCGTATTATGCCTCTTCTACCTTTAAAAGATAGCTAACTTTTTGGATCATTCCTCTGATTTGAGGAGTATCCTCTTGCTCTACAACTTTTCCTATTTTTCTTAATCCAAGAGCATTTACAGTTGCTATATGATCTTTTTTTCTTCCTATTAAACTCTTTTCTAGAGTTATTTTAAGTTTAGCCAAGGTCATCCACTCCTAACCTAAAATCTCTTCGACAGTTTTTCCTCTAAGACTAGCTATATGTTCTGCTGTCTTTAGTCTTGATAAACCGTCAATAGTAGCATTTACCATATTTCTTGGATTATTAGAACCAACTGATTTTGCTCTAACATCCTTTAATCCTGCAAGTTCAAGAACTGCTCTAGAAGGTCCACCGGCTATAATTCCAGTACCTTCAGGGGCTGTCATTATAAGTACTCTTCCTGTTCCAAATTGACCAGCTATACTATGAGGTACTGTTGTACCTATAATTGGAACTTCGATTAAATTCTTCTTAGCATCTTCTATTCCTTTTCTGATTGCTTCAGGTATTTCTATAGATTTTCCAGTTCCTACGCCTACGTGGCCATTTTCATCTCCCACTACAACTAGGGCACTAAATCTAAAATTTCTACCACCTTTAACAACCTTAGCAACTCTGTTTATGAATACAACCTTCTCTTTAAGATTTAAAGCGCTAGGATCGATTCTCATTTATTTCCCTCCTTATTAGAATTCTAAGCCAGCTTCTCTTGCACCTTCAGCAAGATTCTGTACTCTTCCATGATATATATATCCGCCTCTATCAAAAACTACTTCTTTGATTCCTTTTTCAATAGCTTTCTTAGCTATAGTCTGACCAACAACTTTTGCTGCTTCTTTATTACTTCCAACTCCTTGAAAATCTTTATCTACACTTGAAGCAGAAACTAGAGTTGTTCCCTTTACGTCATCTATTATTTGAGCATATATATTTTTTGCACTTCTATATACTGCAAGTCTTGGTCTTTCATTTGTTCCAGAAATTTTTCTACGAACTCTAAGATGACGCTTTGATCTTAGTTTTTTCTTATCATCTTTTTTAAACATAAGGTTCACTCCTTTCTACTACTTCTTACCTGTTTTTCCTTCTTTACGTCTTATAACTTC
>DAIMMR010000430.1:0-3295 GCA_036720575.1 Clostridium sp. | reverse complement strand
ATATCAAAAATGTAGTTAATGTCTAACAAACCCTTATATACAAGGCTTTAAAATAATTCGTCAAAAATTCGTCAAAAATAATTATAAAATCTGAAAAATTATTTTTTTAGCATTGTCAAGCATATCATTATTTACATGTGAGTATATTTCTAGGGTTTGTTTTACATCATGGCCTAAAAGTTTAGCGGCAGTTTTAAAATCTACACCATTTGAAATTAAAGTTGTGGCATAGGTATGTCTTAACTCATGCACACTTATATTAAAGCCAATTTTTTTATAATACCTACTGAGTGCAAGGCTGATTGATGGTACTTTAGCTGAATTAAATAATCTGTTATTAATGTTTCTAGGAAATGTTTGTTTATATTTTTTCAGTGAATTCATTAAAGATGGAGGTATTGGGATTTGGCGTTTTCCATTTTTACTTTTTAAGGTTCCAAAGCCATATGTACCATTTTTTAATACCTTCCATTGTTTAGTTATATTCATAATTGAATTGCTCTCGTCAATATCATCCCAGGTCAATCCAATAGTTTCACCTATTCTTAGTCCGCACTTTATTGATATAAGCGAGATTAAATAATATTTTGGATTTGTTATTTTGCTTAAAAGGATATCGCACTCATGTTTAGTTAAAGCTCTTTTCTCCCGTATTGTTTTGTCTTTTATTACATCTATATTTACAACTGGATTTTTAGATATTATTTTATATTTATCTAGGGCTGCATTAAACATTATATTGATTTTTACAAGATACACCTTTATGCTTGAACTTTTAAGTCCTTTCTTTGTTAAAGCATCAACGCATTTTTGTATGTCAATGCTTTTTATCTTGCTTATTTTCATGTCATTTAAATCTCTAAATACCCTAAAAGCTACCCTATAAGATAATAAAGTATTACCTTCCTTATATAACTCCTCATGCTTTAAGAATATTTCAGCAAAATCTTTAAATGACAACTCTTCATATTGGGGATCAAGTTCGACTTGTATTTTTTCATCCTTCTTTAATTCATCAAGTACTTTATCTGCTGCGAGTTTCGCTATAGATTGCTTCTTGAATCCCTGTTTTGATTTTTGCTTCCATTTACCTTTTCTATCTTTATAGGAAATAATAAACTGAATGCCTTTATCTTTTTTCCTATAAGTAATGTTGTATTGCATAAAATCACTCCTTTTATCAAACATATGTTCTTATTAAAATTAAAAAAATATATAGTACCTACATTCGTACCACCTCCTTAAAAGCTATTCGTATGGATTGTAAAGCCATTTTAAATTATTTTTCTCTATAATACTGAGACATGGAGAAAAGCATATGTAATATTTATCTAATTCATAGTATGTTCCATACTTTTCCTTATAGTAGTCAATAGTCTCTTGCAGAAATTGTTCAGTAACATTCAAGTATTCTGCCAATTCATATCTTCCATGCACACCTGCATTAAAAGCATTTATTAAATCAGTTAATCCTATAATATATTCATATCCCCAACGTCTAGCTATCTTTTCTTGTTTAACATTTTTTATATCTTTATCACCTAAAATATTTCCAGAGGATGTTTTAACATGTCCAACTTCTTCAATTAAAGTACCGTTTTTTTCTGCATTAGTTTCTATTTTAGAGTCTATAACAATGGTATCATCACAATAATATCCTCTAGCTTTACCTTTAAGATTCATTTCAATTACATCAATGCCCTGCTTTTCTAACTCACTTAATAGTTTTTCATATTCCATGTGTTATCGTCCCCCTGTACTTATCAATAATTATTTATTCTTCTTTTTCTTCGATAACACATATTTTATAAAATTCTCAATATCTTCCTTATCATCTTCAGTAAATTCTTCACCCTCAAAATGAGCTGCGATTGTATTTATGCCACTGTCTTCAACTAGCTTGTTTATTTTATCTATAGGTTTTTCTTCTATATTATTTTCTTTTAAAAATTCATCAGGTGAAACTCCTAAGGCTTTGGCTAAAACCTTCAGCGTTTCTATGCTTGGGTTACGTCTACTATTTTCTATATCAGATATAAATGATACCGAGATACCACTTTTTTGAGACAATTCTTTTAATGTTAAATTATTGTTTTTTCTAAGCTCTCTTAATTTAGCAGATATTTTCATATTGCTAACCTCCTATTAGATTATATGTTTATTATATTGATTTACGCTTTTAGTGTAAAGATTGACTATAAGCGTAAATTAGCGAAATAATTAGATATACGCCGATAGAGTAAGAATATCTTTTGTAATCTTAATATTTAGGCTTATAGCGTATTATTCAAAACTTGTAATTATGCTATATGCGTAATATAATTTACTCATAAAGCGTAAACAAACACAAAGAAATGAGGTGATTAAATATATGGGAGAACTGGTTAAAGAACAATTTAAAAATGCTGTAATAAAAGCTAGAAGAATTAAAAATATATCTCAAACTGAGTTAGCTGAGGCCATAGGGAAAAGTACATCATTAGTATGCGATATAGAGAAAGGAAGAAAAAAACCAAGTGTACCAGTTATGGTATCTATCGCTAAAGTATTAGATATATCTTTAGATGACACTTTTTTAGAATAAAATTACGCTATAAGAGTAATTAAAGAAAAGGAGTTGTAATAGATGGATTATAAAAATGTTTTAGAAACACAAATTACAAGATTAGAAAAAATACAAGGACATCTAATTTTAAGAATCAGTAATGAAAAAGAAAGTGCTGTTTATACGGAAAGAGCTCTTAACGTTATTGCAAATACTTCATCAAGAATTAGAGATATAGTTTCTACTTTACTTGAAATGGAACATGAACCGTCACTAAATTTACTTAGCAACGGTCAAAATGAAAAAGAATAAGGTTATTCTGCATCAGGATTAAAATCTACACCGCCATTATTTACATCTATAGAGGTTAAGTTAAGAGAAATTTTTTCAATGGCACACATAGGTTTAACTTCTGAACCGACATTCCAAGCACAATTGGAAATACATTCATTTTCCGTAGAATTAAATCTTAGTGGACAGACTATTTTTTTAGACATAACAATAACACCCCCTTTTATGAAATTATAGCATATTATGGGAATTTAAAAAGAAAAGGAGCTGAGATAAATAAAATTGAGTGATATAAAAATTGAAACTGAATTTAAACATTTATTACCACCATTAACAGAGGAACAAAAAACAGAACTAGAAAAAGATATTATAAAAAATGGCTGTTTAACTCCTTTAGTGGTATGGAACAGTATCTTAATAGACGGACATCACAGATATGAAATATGTACCAAAAATAAC